>NZ_JAIUHE010000011.1:0-239782 GCF_020164995.1 Mesorhizobium sp. CO1-1-11 | reverse complement strand
GGCTGCCAGGCTCGCCACCGCTGTCGCCTGCGGGCAACATCAGCGCGCGCCTGCTCAAGGGCGAACAGCGTTTTTTTGAAGCTCAGCCCCTCGCGGCGCAGGAACTGCCACACTGCGTTGTGCGAAACCGTGACCCCGCGACCGGCCAGTTCATCCTTAAGGCCGTGCAACGTCAGATGCGGCGTCTCACGCATGCGCGCCTCTATGAAGGCACGGTGTGGCTCCAGCACTCTCTTGCGATGTCCACCCATCTTGCCAGGCGCTATCGAACCGGTCGCCTGATGGCGCTGCAACAACTTCACTGCCGTCGAATTCGCGATACCGAACCGCTTGGCGGCCGACCGGCGGCTCTCGCCACTCAAAACCGCCGCCACAACCCGCTCGCGAAGATCCTCGGAAAGAGGTCGAACCATATGATGCTGGCCTCCAATCCAGCCAGCATCTTGAATCACAAATCCAACCGAGCGGGAATCCCTTCCGATTCTATCAAGCGATGAACCGCTCTAAGGTCGCAAGCCATGCAAATGGCCGACGTCAGCGCCGCCCCTCATTGTCCTGCCGGACATTTCTCCCCGTATAGTGACCGGGAGAAAAACGCTCTCACGGCCGGTTTCGCCACCACCAAGATTGCGAGCAGGGTGCCGAGGGTGCGGCCAGCCTCTTCTCCCCGTCACTATACGGGGAGAAGGTGCCGGCAGGCGGATGAGGGGCAGCGCGACGGCCCGGATCGATCGGTGCGATTGCCGCGAGCCTGACTCATTACGACAGCTTGGCGATGATGGCGCGCAAAGCCTCACCGAACTTGTGGATCTCCTCGACCGTATTGTAGTGGACCAGCGAGGCACGGATAGCGCCGCTGTCCATGCTGAGGTTGAGGCGCTTCATCAGCCGCGGCGCGTACATGTGGCCGTCGCGGATGCCGATCTGCATCTCGGCCATTTCCTCGACGATCCGCTGCGGCGACAGCTTGCCGATGTTGAAGCAGAAGGTCGGCACACGCTCGTTGATGCGCGCCTCGTCGGCGACGCCGTAGATGGTTGCGCCGCAGCCCTTCAGCACGCCCATCATCTCGCGCGCCAGAATGAGTTCGTAGTCGCGGATAGCGCCCATGCCGGCGACGATGTTTTCGCGTCGCGAGCGGTTGTTGGAGGGCGCCAGATTGCGGCCGATCAGTTCCAGATATTGCACGGCGGCATCCATGCCCGACACGTTCTCGTAGATGAAGGTGCCGGCTTCCACCTTGTAGGGAGGCTCGTCCGGAATGAAATCCTCGCGGAAGGTCGGCAGCCGCTTCAGCGTCTCGAAGCGGCCCCACAGAAAGCCCATATGCGGCGAGAAATTCTTGTAGCCGGAGCAGACGAGATAATCGCAGCCCCAGGCCTGCACGTCGATCAGCCCATGCGGCCCGTAATGCACGCAGTCGAGGAACACTTCGGCGCCGGCGGCATGGGCGATTTGCGCCACCGACGCGACGTCGACGATCGAACCGATCGAGTGCGCCGTCACCGTGCAGGCGACCAGCCGAGTGCGGTCCGAAACCAGCGGCTTGAGATCGTCGACATGCAGATTGCCATCCTCACGCATGCGCCACCACTTGAATTTGGCGCCGGCCGATTCCAGCGCCAGCCAGGTGGCGATGTTGGCGTCGTGGTCCATGTCGGTGATGACGATCTCGTCGCGTTCTCCAAGCATCTGGCCAATGCCGAGGCTGACCAGGCGGATGAAGGAGGTGGCGTTCATGCCGAAGCAGATTTCCGCCGGGCTGTAAGCATTGATCAACAGTGCGACGCTTGTCCGCGCATCGGCGACCGACTGGTCGACGGTGACGCTGCGGCCATAGCGGCCGCCGCGCTGCACATTGTGCGAGACCAGGTGGTTGGTCACCGCGTCGAGCACGCTTTGCGGAATCTGCGCCCCGGCGGCGTTGTCCATGAAGATGAAATCGCCAGCCCGCTGCAGGGCGGGAAACATGGCGCGGATGGTGTCGACGGGAAAGCCGCCGGTGACCTGGGAGTTGCTCAAGGATATCTCCTGCGAAGTGCTTGCGGGGTGGTGAATGGTCAGCGGGCCTTCTCGTCCTTGAAGCGGGCTTCAAGGAGGCTGACGAGACGAACCATCGGCCAAAGGAAGATGAGATAGACCAGCGCCGCGCCGATCAGCGGCGAGGGATTGGCGTAGAGCGACTGTGCATTGGTCGCTTCCTTGAGCAGTTCCGGCAGCGCCACGGTGGAGGCCAGCGACGTGTCCTTGAACATCGAGACGCAGTTGCTGGTCATCGGCGGGATGACGACGCGCACCGCCTGCGGCAGCACCACCTTGCGCAAGGTCAAAAGGAACGGCAGGCCAAGCGCCTGCGCCGCCTCGAACTGGCCGCGCGGAATGCTCTCTATGCCGGAGCGGAACACTTCGGCCGAATAGGCCGACATGATGATGGCGAACGCGGTCACCGCCGACGCCCAGGACGACAGGCGTATGCCGAGGAAAGGCAGCGCGTAATAGATCAGGATCAGCACGACGAGGACCGGCAAGGCGCGGAAAATGTCGGTGTAACCGACCGCCAGCCAGCGCAGCGGCTTCGGCGCATAGAGCCGCAACAGGCTGATCACCAGGCCGATGGGAATGCCGATGCCGATGCTGAGCAGACCGAGCAGCAGCGTGTTCAGGAAGCCGCGCAGCAACGCCGGCAGGCTCGACGCGATGACGTCGGCGTTGAAGAAAGTGTCGATCAGCGACATCGAGGCATTCCCGAACGGTGTTGCGTCATCTGACGCCAGATCCCGACCCGGAACATCAAGATCGGCTTTGCCGAACGGATGCCAGCCCCGGGAAGGTCATGCGTGAAAAACGGGACGTGCCGACCCCTTGGGGCCGGCACGCATTCCGTCTGGCCGCCGCTCAGGCCTTGGGCATAGGCATTTCCTTGACGGTCGAGGAATCGGCCGGCGCGTCGCTGCCGAACCACTTTTTGTGGATCGCGGCCAACGTGCCGTCCTTCTTCATCGCCGTCAGCGCGTCGTTGAGTTTGCCGAGCAGCGGATGATCCTTGGTCATCATCAGGCCGTACTGCTCGCCGGTCTTGATGCGCTGCTTGACCTTCAGGTCCTTCATCTTGGTGAAGGAATATTCCATGCCGGGAATGTCGCTGACGGCGGCGTCGACACGGCCGGCGCTGAGGTCGAGCAAAAGGTTCTGCTGCGTGTCATAGCCCTTCACATCGCTGAAGCCGTCGGCTTCCTGATGCGCCTTGACCCAGGTCTCGCCGGTCGAGCCCGAGAGCACGCCGACGATCTTGCCCTTGAGGTCCGCCTCGGCGTTGACCGCGCTGTCGGTCTTGGTCGCGATACCCATGTCGGAATCATAATAGGGCTGGGTGAACGACTGCGACTTCAGCCGCTCCGGCGTGATCGTGATCGAGGAGATGGCGACGTCGATGCGCTTCGAAGTGGTCGCGGCGAACAGTGCCTGAAAGCCGAGATCGGCGATGTCGGTGGTCATGCCGGCGCGCTTGGCCGCCTCGTTGACGATGTCGACTTCGAAACCCTCGAACGTGCCGCTCTCGTCCTTGTATTCAAAGGGCGGATTGGTCGGGTAGGCGCCGACATTGAGCACATCGGCGGCATAGGCGGTTGCCGGTCCGGCCGCGATGCCGATTGCCGCGGCGACAAGGATGAGATTGCGACGGTTGAGCTTCATTGGTGGTCCCTCTGGGGTGTTCCCTCTGGTTGTTGATCGGGCGGGCTGGCCCGCACGGTTCTTGCCGTCCCGCCTCCCAGCGGGGCGTCAATTCATGATGGCGGCCATGCGCTCGAGCGCAGCCGCGATTTTGTCGCGGTCGCATACGCATTCACGCGCGAAAGGTTGGCGATGGTCTCGGTACGCAGGTCATGGAACTGAGCGCGCGCACCATCGAAAGCGTAGCGCGCACTGGACGATGATTGGGGCTGCACAAACGACAAGGACTGAAACCCCTCCCACCCGGAGCACCATGATGACTGCCCGTAAAGCCCTCCAGGCCGACAGTCGCCATCCATCCTGAATGCTTATCCAAAGCGCGGCGCTTTTCAAGGCAAAAGTTTTAAGCTTAAAAAGTTTCCTGGCTTGATCGCTTGTGCAACCCAGCGCTAGCGCGGGTCCTCCCGCGCCAGTTCGGCCCGGGCGGCGGCATAATTGGCCGCGGCGCCCGCACCCAGGTACATTGTGTCGCTGGCCAGGACGAAGAAGCTGGCGCCGATTGCCGCCCATTGGCCGATGGCCTGCGGGCTGGCGCAGAATATGCCGGAGGTCTTGTCGTGCGCGATCGTCACGCCGACGATCCTGCGGATCGCGTCCGTGAGCTTGTCGGCGCCCTTCGGTCCGATCGCATCGATCGACACGGAGAGATCGCCGGGGCCGACGAAGATCACGTCGACGCCGTCGACATCAGCGATCGCCTCGATGTTGGCCAATCCCTCTGAAGTCTCGACCTGGACCGCCACGACGATCCTGTCATTGGCGCCGGCTAGATATTCGGGAATGCGATAGCCATAACCGGCCGCGCGACCGGGTCCGACGCCGCGCTCGCCCCGTGGCGGATAGCGGGATGCTTTCACGGCCATTGCCGCCTGTGCCGGTGTCGAGACGCGTGGCACCAGCACGCCTTGCGCGCCGCTGTCCAGCGCCGCCTGGATGGCTTCGGGCGCGTGACCAGGAACGCGCACCATCGCCGGCACGCGGTGGACATCGGCGGCGCGCACCATGGTCTCGATGATGTCGCGTGAGATCTGGGCATGCTCCCAGTCGATGCAGAGGAAGTCGAGGCCGGACAGCGCCATCACTTCGACCGCGACGGGGTGAGGAATGGCAGCGAAGGAGCCGACGAGGTTGGCCTTGCCGGTGCAATTCTGGCGGAACTCGCTCATGCCTAGTCCTTTTCTCATCCCGCCAAATTCATATCGACAAACAGGCGCAGGGCGAAGCTATTTCATGCTTGAAATATTTTCGCGGAGCCGTAGCGTGCGATCTTCGCCGGGAGGTCGCGACATGAACAAAGCACATCCGCTGCACGGCTCCAACAAACTGAAGCTTGGCGTTTTCTCGACCAACGCCGATGGCGGCCTTGCCATATCGGATGTGCCGGAACGCTGGACGGCGAGCTGGCAGGACAATCTAACGGCCGCCCGGATCGCCGATCGCGCCGGGCTGGAGTTCATGTTGCCGATCGCGCGCTGGCGTGGCTTTGGCGGCCGCAACAAGGTGCGCGAGCGGTCCTTCGAGACCTTCACCTGGGCGGCGGCACTCAGCATGGCCACCGACCGGATCGGCCTGTTCATGACCGTGCACGTGCCGCTGGTGCATCCGCTCTATGCCGCCAAGGCGCTGGCGACGGTCGATCACATCAGCCAAGGCCGGGCCGGCCTGAACATCGTCTGCGGCTGGAACCCGAAGGAATTCGGCATGTTCGGCACGCCGCTGGTCGAGAAGGGCTACGACCAGGCGGCCGAATGGATCGAGATCCTCGAGAAGCTCTATGCATCGGCGGAGCCGCTGGACTACGAAGGCACCTATTATCACCTCAAGGAGGCGGTCAGCCGGCCGGCCAGCCTGCAGGTTCCGCGCCCCGTGACCATGAACGCCGCTTTCGGCGGCCCCGGCCGCGATTTCGCCGCGGCCCATTGCGACTACCTGTTCACGACCTTTTCCGAGATGGCCGATGCCGGCAAGCATGTCGCCGACATCAGCGAGCGAGCCGACAAGGTTGGCCGGCAGGTCGGCGTCTACACCGTGGCCCATGTCGTCTGCCGTCCGACCATGGAAGAGGCGCAGGCCTATTATAACAGGTATGCCGTCGATCTGGCCGATCACGAGGCGGTCGATGCGCATATGGCCGGCAAGAAGGAATTCTCGCAGTCGCACGACCCGCATGCCTATGACCGCTACCGGCAGCGTTTCGCCGGCGGCGCCGGCACCTATCCGCTGGTTGGAACGCCGCAGACGATCGTCGCCGAAATGGCCGCCATTGCGGAGCACGGCTATCAAGGCATCGCCCTGTCCTTCGTCAACTACACCAGGGAATTGCCCTATTTCTGCGACCACGTACTGCCGTTGCTCAGGCAGGCCGGGCTTCGCGGGTAGCAGCGATGCCAAGGGGATGATCGGTGGCCTAGCCAGGATTTCAACGTCGTCATCCCTGGGCGGAGCAGGAGCGAAGCTCCGTCGCGGAGACCCTGGGATCCATGCCGCGATCTTAGCGACGGAGTGCGGCGGAGCAGAATTCCGGACCGCTGCAACGCTTTGATTTCACGGCATGGATCCTGGGGTCTGCGCCGCGTCGCTGCGCTCCTTGCTTCGCCCCAGGATGACGAAGCGATGGGCGTTTATTCCGGAATAACGGCGGTCGCCTGGATCTCCACCTTGGCGCGGTCCTCGACCAGCGCCACCACCTGCATGGCGGCCATCGCTGGAAAATGCCGGCCGATCACCTCGCGATAGGCCTCGCCGATCCCCTTGAGGTTGCCGAGATATTCGGCCTTGTCGGTAAAATACCAGGTCATCGAGGTGATGTGCCGTGGCTCCGCGCCGGCCTCGGCCAGCACCGCGACGATGTTCTGAAGCGTCTGCCGCACCTGGCCGGCGAAATCGTCGGTCTCGAACTGGCATTGCCCGTTCCAGCCGACCTGTCCGCCGACGAAGACGAGCCTGCCGCGCGCGGCCACGCCATTGGCGTAGCCGACCGGTTTTGCCCAGCCTTCCGGCTGCAGGATCTCGTGCATGTCGTCTCTCCGCCTGTCCAATATCGGGTCCGCAATATCCGTCTCGAAAACATTTCCGTCCGTGGTCACGACCTGTTCAGGCCGCGCCCATTACTTGCCGTGCGATCACAACCTTCTGCACGTCCGATGCGCCCTCGTAGATTCGCAGCGCGCGGATCTCGCGATACAGGCTCTCGACGATATGGCCCTTGCGGACACCATCGCCGCCATGCAGCTGCACCGCTTTGTCGATCACCTCCTGCGCCTTGTCGGTGGCGAACAGTTTGGCCATCGCCGCCTCGCGCGTCACCCGCGCCGCACCCATGTCCTTGGTCCATGCGGCGCGATAGACCAAAAGCGCCGCCGCATCGACGTCGAGCGCCATGTCGGCGATGTGTCCCTGCACCATCTGCAGTTCGGCCATCGGCGCGCCGAACAGTTTGCGCTCGGCCACCCGCTTGATGCTTTCATCGAGCGCGCGGCGGGCAAAGCCGAGTGCCGCCGCGCCGACGGTCGAGCGGAACACGTCGAGCACCGACATGGCGATGCGGAAACCGTCGCCAGGCTTGCCGATCAGGGCCGAGGCGGGCAACCGCACCCCGTCGAAAGACAAGCGCGCCAGTGGATGCGGCGCGATCACTTCCAGGCGTTCGGCGATACCGAGCCCCTTTGCATCGCCCGGCACCAGGAAGGCAGAGAGCCCCTTGGCTCCGGGCGCCTCGCCGGTGCGGGCGAAGACGACATAGATGTCCGCAATGCCGCCATTCGATATCCAGGTTTTTTCGCCCGTGAGAACATAGCTGTCGCCGTCACGGGTCGCCGCCATCTCCATGTTGGCGACATCAGATCCCGAACGCGGTTCCGATAGGGCGAAGGCTGATATCGCCTTGCCGGCGCGTGTCCTCGCAAGCCATTGCTGCTGCTCCGACGTGCCGAACAGACTGAGCGCGCCGGTGCCGAGACCTTGCATGGCGAAAGCGAAATCGGCGAGGCCATCGTGGCGGGCCAGCGTCTCGCGCGTGATGCACAGGGCGCGCACGTCGAGTGGTGCGGGGTTGTCCGTATCGAGCGCCGTCGGCTTCAGCCAGCCGTCCCTGCCCAGTTTCGCGACCAGCTCGCGGCAGGCGGCGTCGACGTCATGGTGGTCGACCGGCAGGTTTTTCGCGCACCAGGCGTCCAGGTCCCCGGCGAGTTCGCGATGGCGGCTTTCGAAGAAGGGCCAGCTGAGGAAGGAGCGGTCAGGCATGGATATCTCCCGTTACGCCTCGTTCCGTCACACCCCCCTCTGGCCTGCCGCTAATCTCCCCCGCAAGGGGGGAGATTAGCGGTTTCACCGATGCCGCCCCTTCCTCAGAGCTGGTAATTGGCGAAAGCCAGAGTGACATCTGATCTCCCCCCTTGCGGGGGAGATGGCCGGCAGGCCAGAGGGGGGTGCCTACGCAACAAGCCATCCTCAATTCCCCTCGAACACCGGCTTTTCCTTGGCCACGAAAGCCCGATACGCCCGTTCGAAATCGCGCGTCTGCATGCAGATCGCCTGCGCCTGTGCTTCCGCCTCGATCGCCTGATCGAGGCCCATCGACCATTCCTGGTTGAGCTGCGTCTTGGTGATGCCGTGGGCGAAGGTCGGGCCGGAGACGATGCGGGCGGCCATGTCGAGCGCGTCGGCCTCAAGTACGTCTGCCGCTACCAGCCTGTTATAGAACCCCCAGCGCTCGCCTTCCGTCGCTGTCATGGTTCGGCCGGTGTAGAGCAGTTCGGCGGCGCGGCCCTGGCCGATGATGCGCGGCAGGATCGCGCAGGCGCCCATGTCGCAGCCGGCAAGGCCGACGCGGGTGAACAGGAACGCCGTCTTGGCTTCCGGCGTGGCGATGCGGATATCCGAACTCATGGCGATGATGGCGCCGGCGCCGACCGCCACGCCGTCGACCGCGGCGATGAGCGGCTTGCCGCAATTCAGCATCGCCTTGACGAAATCGCCGGTCATGCGGGTGAAGGCCAAGAGCTGCTTCATGTCCATCTTGACCAGCGGACCGATAATGTCGTGGACATCGCCGCCGGAGCAGAAATTGCCGCCATTGGAGAGGAACACCACGGCGTCGACGTCGTCGGCATAGACGAGATCGCGGAACGTGTCGCGCAGCTCGGCATAGCTGTCGAAGGTCAGCGGGTTCTTGCGCTCCGGCCGGTCAAGCCGGACCTTAGCGATCCTGCCCTCGACCTCCCACAGGAAATGCGTCGGCTTGAGGCCGGCCATTGCGGTCATTCGCGTCCCTCCCAGTTGCTGCGGAACGAGGTCAGCATGCCGGTCAGCCGGCGCGCATCCTCCTCGCTGACCTTGCCCAGCAATTCGCCGATCCAGCCCTCATGCGCGGCGGCGATGATGGCAAAGGACTTCGTACCTTCCTCGGTCAGCCGAACCATCGAGGTGCGGCGGTCGCCATTGCGGCGCGCGCGCGCCACCAGCCCTTCCGAAACCAGCCGGTCGACAATACCGGTGACATTGCCGTTGGACACCAGCAGGAAGCGCGACAGGTCGCTCATCAGCATGCCCTCCGGCGCGCGGTAAAGTGCTGCCATGACGTCGAAACGCGGCAACGTCGTGTCGAATTCCTTCTTCAGGCGCTCGCGCAGTTCGGCCTCGATCGTGCGCGACGCGCGCAGCAGCCTGATCCACAGGCGCAGCCGGTCCTTGCCGGGTCCCGATGGCAGGGGCAGGGGGCCGGCTACCATGTTTCACCTCCCGAGATCGAAATCGCCTGTCCGGTGATCGATTGCGCCGCGTTGCCACACAGCCAAAGCACGGCTTCGGCAATTTCCCGGGGCTGGATGAAACGGCCTTGCGGATTGGTCGAGGCAAGACTGGCCCGCGCCTGTTCTGCCGAGCGGCCGGTCTTTTCGACGATGCGCTGGATGGACTCCTCCAGCATGTCGGTCTCGACGAAGCCTGGGCACACGGCGTTGACGGTGACACCGGATTTCGCCGTCTCGGCGGCCAGCGCCCGCATCAGGCCGACGACGCCATGCTTGGCCGCGACGTAGGGCGCGACATAGGCGTAGCCCTTCAGACCTGCCGTGGAGGCGATGAACACGATGCGGCCTGCCTTGCGCGCGGCCATGCCGGCCAGCGCCGGTTTCACCGTCAGGAAGGCGCCGGTCAGATTGACGTCGAGCGTCCGCTGCCAGTCGGCCAGCGGGATCTTGTGCGCTGGCGTGCTGCCGGCCATGCCGGCATTGGCAATGACGATATCGAACGGCCCGCGCGCGGCTTCAGCCTGCGCGTAGAGCGCCGCCGTTTCGGTCTCGCTCGTGACATCGGCGGTAATGCCGAAGATGCGGCCGCTTTGGCCCGCGACCTTTGCGAGCTCCGTTTCCCGCCGGCCGCAGATGGTCACGTCAACGCCGGCGCCGGCCAGTGCCAGCGCGATTGCCCGGCCGACGCCGGAGCCGCCGCCGGTGACCAGTGCGTGCTTGCCCGCGATCATGTGGCAATCCTCGAAGGTCGGCGCTGCCTCTTGCGCCAGATCGAAGCCATGACATGCACAGACATTCTGGGACTGGCGATTGGCCCGATGCTTGGTTGCCAGGTGGTTCCCCCAATCCGTCGTTGCTTCGCAACGCCACCTTTCCCTCCTCCGGAGGGAAAGGAAGGGAGCCTCATGAGACGAGCATCGGCGGCAGAGGGGTCGCACCGTTCCTCTCCCCCGTCGATCGGGGGAGAGGTGGATCGGCGAAGCCGAGACGGAGTGGGGGTCGACCAGCGCAGTGCAAGACCATGCATGCGCGACGCCCCCCTGCATGCTGCGGGAAGGTGCCGGCAGGCGGATGAGGGGCAGCGTGGCGAACGAAAAATACTCATACTTTCAGCCCCGCCGCCGCATCGCGCTCGGCCAGCCGGTAGATCTGGTCGCGCCCGGGCAGATAGGGATCAGGCCATTTGACGCCGCGGTCGCCGAGCGACACCGCCGCATGCAGCGTCCAGTAGGGATCGGCGAGATGCGGCCGTGCCAGCGCCACCAGATCGGCGCGGCCGGCCATCAGGATCGAATTGACATGGTCCGGCTCGTAGATGTTGCCGACCGCCATCGTCGCCATGCCGACTTCGTTGCGGATGCGGTCGGAAAACGGCGTCTGGAACATGCGGCCATAGACCGGCTTTGCCAGCACCGAAGTTTGTCCTGCCGAGACGTCGCAAATGTCGACGCCGGCCTCATGCAACAGCCGCGCGATCTCGACCGCGTCGGCGGGTGTCACGCCTTCGATGCCGACCCAGTCATTGGCAGAAATACGCATCGAGATCGGCTTGTGCGCCGGCCAGGCGGCGCGCACCGCGTGGAAAACCTCGAGGGGATAGCGCATACGGTTTTCCAGCGAACCGCCATAGGCGTCCGTGCGGCGGTTGGTGACCGGCGTGATGAAGGACGACAGGAGATAGCCATGGGCGGCGTGGATCTCCAACATGTCGAAGCCGCAGCGATCGGCCATCTGCGCCGAAGCCACGAACTCGTCGCGCACTCTGTCCATGTCGGCGCGGTCCATCGCCTTCGGCACCTGATTCTGCGGCGACCACGCCACGGCGGATGCCGCCATGACTGGCCAGTTGCCTGATGCCAGCGGTACGTCTGTTCCTTCCCAGCCGAGCCGGGTCGAACCCTTGGCGCCGGAATGGCCGATCTGCGCGCAGATCTTCGCTTCGGTCTCGGTATGGACGAAGCCGACCAGCCGTTTCCAAGCCGCCTCATGTTCAGGCGCGTAGAAGCCCGGGCAGCCGGGCGTGATGCGCCCTTCCGGACTGACGCAAGTCATCTCGATATAGATGAGCCCGGCGCCGCCCTTGGCACGCTCGGCATAGTGGGTGAAATGCCAGTCCGTCGGGCACCCGTCGACAGCCTTGTACTGCGCCATCGGCGAGACAACGACGCGGTTTAGCAGCCGCATGTCGCGCAGCTTGAACGGCGCGAACATCGGCGCCCGGCGCAGCCTGTTGCCACCGGCACCCGCCTGGCGCTGGAACCATTCTTCGGCGCCGCCCAGCCATTCGGCATCGCGCAGCCGCAGATTCTCGTGGCTGATGCGTTGCGAGCGGGTCAAAAGCGAATAGTTGAACTGCACCGGATCGAGGCCGAGATAGCGCTCGACCTCCTCGAACCATTCCAGCGAATTGCGCGCCGCCGACTGCAGCTTCAGCACCTCGGTGCGGCGGGCGTCCTCATATTTACGGAAGGCGGCCTCGAGGTCCGGTTCGGTCTCGACATAATCGGCCAGCGCCACCGCGCTTTCCAGCGCCAGTTTGGTGCCGGAGCCGATCGAGAAATGCGCCGAGGCCGCCGCGTCGCCCATCAGCGCCAGATTCTTGTAGGACCAGCGCTCGCACAGCACGCGCGGGAAGTTGATCCAGGCCGAGCCACGGATGTGGTTGGCATTGGTCATCAGCGCGTGGCCGCCAAGATGCTTGGCAAAGATGCGCTCGCACACCGCGATGGACTCCTGCTGAGACATCGCGCCGAAGCCGAAGGCGGCCCAGGTCTGTTCGCTGCATTCGACGATGAAGGTCGCGGTCTCGCTGTCGAACTGGTAGGCGTGCGCCCACACCCAGCCATGCTCGGTCTTCTCGAAGATGAAGGTGAAGGCGTCGTCGAATTTCTGGTTGGTACCGAGCCAGACGAACTTGCATTTGCGTGTGTCGATGTCGGGCTTGAAGATATCGACGAACGTGTTGCGCGCCCTGGAATTCAGTCCGTCGGCGGCGACGACCAGGTCATGCGTCTCCATGTAGGGGCGGGGATCGGCGATGTCGGTTTCGAACATCAGCTTGACGCCGAGTTCGCGCGCGCGGCGCTGCAAGAGGACCAGCAGCCGCTTGCGGCCGATGCCGCAGAAGCCGTGGCCCGACGAGACCGTGCGCACGCCGTCATGGATGACGGCGATGTCGTCCCAATAGGCAAAATGCTTCTTGATCCAGACGGCGCTGACCGGATCATTCTCAGCAAGATTGTCGAGCGTCTCGGCCGACAGGACCACGCCCCAGCCGAACGTGTCGTCGGCGCGGTTGCGCTCGAAAACCGTCACGTCGTGCGCGGCGTCCCTCAGCTTCATCGAAATGGCAAAGTAGAGGCCGGCTGGTCCGCCGCCGAGAACCGCAACCTTCATTTGTGCGATCTCCTCTTCGCTTGCTATGCCTCAGTATCGCGCCGGAGGTAGGATATTTCAAGCTTAAAGTTTTATATCGAAATGATTATGCGAGCGTGGGTGGCGCGCTTGCCGGGACATCCTGCAAGCGCGCCGCGAGAGATTATTTCTCCGGATTCTTCGGGCTCCACAGCACGGTCTCGGCACCCTTCTCATAGGCCATGCCCGAGGGATAGCTGATCGCCTCCAGTTGCAATCCCCAGGGCGCCTGGAAATAGAGGATGGTCTGGCCGGCGGCGGGTCCTTCCTTGACCGGCAGCGGCCCCAATCTGGTCTTGACGCCGTTGGCGTCGAGATAGGCTTTCGCCGCCGCGACGTCGTCGACATAGAAGGCGATGTGAAAACCGCCAATGTCGCTGTTCTTCGGCGTCACGTCCTTCTGGTCGGGTGCTGTGTATTTGAACAGTTCGATGTTCGATCCCGTGCCGCAGCGGACCATGGTGATCTGCTCGATGACAGCCTTGGGATCGACGCCCAGCACATCCTGCATGAAGGTGCCCTTGTCGTCGGCGAACGGGCCGAACGACATCGCCTTCTTGCAGCCGACCACGTCGGTAAAGAAGTCGACCGCCTGCTTCATGTCGGGAACCGTGATGCCGGTGTGGTCGTGCCCGCGCATGCCGGGAATCGAGCTCGCTGCGGCCATGCCTGCGCTGCCGAGAATAGCGGCCGCGAGCGTTGCATTTCGGATTATCATCTTCATGTCAGTTTCTCCTCCATTGGCGGGGCTTTGTCATTAGCCAGCCGCACGTCCGAGCCCGCTTTCGGCGTGCGTATGCATTCATGTCTGAGCCTTGGCAGCGGAAGGAATGTCCAGCCAGCCCTCGTCGATTTCGGGCAGCGGGATCGCCGAAATCAGGTCGCGCGTGTAGCTCTGCCGCGGCATGTCGAACAGCGCGTCCGTGGCGCTCGCTTCCACGATGCTGCCTTCGCGCATGACGATCACCTGCCGGCACAGCCGCCGGATGACCGACAGATCGTGGCTGATGAAGGCGACCGTCAGGCCCATCTCCGCGGCAAGCTTCTCCAGCAGGGTCAGGATCTGCGCCTGCGTCGAGACGTCGAGGCCGGAGACGATCTCGTCGGCCAGCACGAATTTCGGCGACAGCGCCAGCGCGCGGGCAATGCCGACGCGCTGGCGTTGGCCGCCCGACAGTTCGTGCCGGTAACGGCTGGCAAAACTCTGCGGCAGGCCGACGCGCTGCAGTGCCTCGGCGACGCGGGATTTCAGATTGTCGCCAAGCCCGTTCTGCTTGAGCGGAGCGGCGATGATGCTGGCAATGGTACGGCGCGGGTTGAGCGACGACATCGGATCCTGGAAGATCATCTGCAGGTTGCGGCGCAACGGCCGCAACTCCGATTCCGGCAGATGGGTGATGTCACGACCTTCGAAACGGATCTCGCCGGCGCTCGGCTCCAGCAGCCGCACCAGCGCACGGCCAAGCGTCGACTTTCCCGAACCGGATTCGCCGACGATGCCCGTCACCGAGCCGCTGGGCAGGTCGAAATCCAGGCCTTTCAGAATCTCGGCCAGCGGTGCGCGGCCGATGAGCGGCTTGCGCGTCATGTCGGGCAAGGCGACCTTCAGCCCGCGCACGGAAAACAGCGGCTCAGCCATGCGGACGCCTCCAGGCCTGGTCGGCGGCAGCGATCTCTGCGGCGAGCCCGGCCAGTACCGCCTCGTCCACCGGCTTCAGCGAAGCATATGGATCGGTATAGCGCGGCGTCGCCGCCATCAGCGCTCGGGTGTACGGATGCCGAGGTGCCGCGAACAGCGCCGCGGTCTCTGCCTCTTCCACCACCTTGCCGGCATAGAGCACCGAGACTTTCTGGCTGATCTTGGCGACGACGCCGAGATCGTGGGTGACGAACAGGATCGCGGTGCCATGTTCGCGCTGCAACGCAGCGATGAGCCGCAGGATCTGCTTCTGCACGGTGACGTCGAGGGCCGTGGTCGGCTCGTCGGCGACGATCAGCCGTGGCTCGGCTGCGAAGGCGGCGGCAATCAGCACGCGCTGGCGCATGCCGCCGGACAATTCGTGCGGGTAGCTCTTCAGCACGCGGTCGGGGTCGCGGATCTGCACCTCATCAAGCAACTGCCGGATACGCCGATCGGCCTTGTCTCCGCTCCAGCCGAGAATGCGCACCAGACGGTCGGTCATCTGGGGGCCGATGCGGCGCGAGGGGTTGAGTGCGGTCAGCGGATCCTGCGGGATCAGCGCCGTGCGCGCGCCGATCAGCGTGCGCCGCGCTTTTGGCGGGAGTTTGCCGAGGTCTTCGCCCTCGAGTCTCATGTAGCCTTCGACGATGCGCACGCTCGACGGCAACACACCAAGCACCGCCTTGCCGATCATCGTCTTGCCGGCGCCGCTTTCGCCGACAAGCGCGCGCACTTCACCGGGTTGTACCGAGAGCGAAACAGAGCGCAGCACGCGCTGGCCGTTGGCCAGCACGGCGCTCAGATCGGTTATGTCGAGACAGGCGCTCATCGCAGCACCGGATCGAAACGCGTCTTCAGCGCTTCGCCGAACTGGCTGAAAGAGAGCACGGTGAGGATCAGCGTGATCAGCGGGAAGACCAGCACCCACCATGCCTGATGGATCGACAGCCGGCCCTCGGCGATGATGCCGCCCCAGGTCGGGTCGTCGGTCGAGATCGACAGGTTGACGAAGGACAGGATCGCCTCGACGATGACGGCGATGCCCATCTCCAGCGACAGCAGCGCCACGATCGACGGTACCACATTGGGCAGCACTTCGCGCAGCATGATGCCGAAGCGGCCATAGCCGGCGATACGGGCATTCTCGACATAGTCCATGCGTGACTGGCCCATCGCCTCGGCGCGAATGACCCGGCAAAAACGCGTCCAGTCGATGATGGCGATGGCGAGGATGACGGAGCTCAAGCCGGTGCCGAGCACGGCGACCAAGAGGATGGCGAACAGCACCGGCGGGAAGGCCATCCAGATGTCGACGATGCGCGAGATGATGCGGTCCGCCCAGCCGCCGAAATAGCCCGCGACCAGCCCTAATGTGGAGCCGACCACGCAGGCGGCGATGGCCGCCGCGAAAGCAACGATGAAGGCGATGCGGCCGCCGAAAATCAGCCGGGAGAGCAGGTCGCGGCCGAGACTGTCGGTGCCCAGCCAATAGCCGGGCTCGGCGCCATCGAGCCAGAAGGGCGGCAGACGCTCCAGCATCAAATCCTGCGCCAGCGGATCCTGCGGCGCCACCAGCGGCGCCAAGATCGCGGCCAGCAGCGCCAGCAGCAGCCAACCGCCGGCGAGCCACAGCCTCGGGCTCGATCCGTGCCTGATGATGCGTGCCTCATCCATGGCGCAGCCTCGGATTGAGCAGCGCGTACATCATGTCCACCGCGAGATTGATCAGCACGAACAGCAGCGCGAAGACCAGCACGATGCCCTGGATCAGCGGCAGGTCGCGGTTGATGACGGCGTCGATCGCCATGTTGCCGAGGCCCTCATAGGAGAACAGCCGCTCGACGATGACGGTGCCGCCGATGAGGAAGGTGAACTGCACGCCGATGAGCGTCAGCGTCGGCAGCGCGGCGTTCTTCAGCGCCTCGCGCAAGATGACCTGCGTTTCCGAAAACCCCTTGACCCGCGCCAGCACGACATAGTCGAGGTTGAGCACCTCCTTCAGCGACTGCTTCAGGAGCTGTGCGATGATGGCCGCGAGCGGCAGCGCCAGCGCCACGGCTGGCATCAGCATGTGCTTCAAGAGGTCCCAGGTGAGGTCGAAGCGCAGCCGAAGCAGGCTCTCGAAGAAGTAGAACTGGGTGACGAAGGGCAGGTCGAGCTGCGGCGACACGCGGCCGGAAATGTCGAAGATCGGCACCAGCACGCCGAACAACAGGATCAGCACCAGGCCCCAGAGAAAATCGGGGATGGAAAGCGCGGCACCGCTGGCGATGTCGATGCCGGCCTCGACCGCCGTGCCGCGCTCGCGCGCGCCCAGGATCGCCGTCGTGCCGCCGATCGCCACCGCCATGATGAGCGCGACAATGGCAAGCTCCAGCGTTGCCGGCAGCCGGTTGAAGACGAGGCCAAGCACGTCTTGCCGCAGCGAGATCGAGGTGCCGAAATCGCCTTTGACGACGCCGGACAGCCAGATGAAGAACTGCTGTACGATCGTCTTGTCGAGCCCATAGAGTGCACGCAGACGGGCGATGTCGTCATTGGTGGCGCCAGGCGGCAGCATCATGGCGATCGGATCGCCGGGCGCGACGCGGATGACCACGAATACGACGACGGCCACGCCGAACAGCGTGATCAGCATCGTCAGCAGACGGATCAGGAATCGTTGCAGGAGCATGTAAATCTTTGCAGGAGCCCGCAGGCTCATATGCCTGTAGAAATGCGCGCCGTCGCCATGGACGGCGCGCGGTAAGCCCAGGCTGATATCAGGCCGGGGTCATCAGGGCCGGCAGCAGCGCGCCGGAAATATGCTGCACCACCTTGACGCCCTTCGCATGCACGATCGGTTGCGCATACTGCATAAGCGGCAGCACGTAGGCCTGCTCGGCGATGTATTTATCGACCGCCTTCCACCCGGCGATGCGCTTGGTCTCGTCCTTCTCTCCCCACAGCGGGTTGATCATGTCGATCAGGTCCTGGCTGTCCCAGACCGAATGCGGGCTCGGCCCATACATGGCAAAGCCGGTCGACGTGGTCGGGTCGCCAATGGCGTTGCCCCAATTGTAGAAGGCCGCCGGCGCCAGCTTGTCGGCGGCGCGCAGCTCGTAGTGCTTGGCGATCTCGTAGACCTCGATCGTCGCCTCGATGCCGACCTTGCGCCACATGCCGACGATCGCCTGGATCATCTCATAGTCCTTGGGCTTGAAGCCCTTGGTCGTCTGGATGGTGAACTTGACCGGCTTTTCCGGCGAATAGCCTGAAGCAGCCAGCAGCTCCTTGGCCTTCTCCGGATTGTGCTCCACCTTGATCGAGGCATCGAAGGCCGTGTATTCCGGCGTTTCCAGCGTGGCGATCGGCTGGCCATAGCCGCGCAGCAGCCGCTTGACCAGAAGCTCCTTGTCGACCGCCATGACGGCTGCCTGGCGCACGTTCTTGTCCAGCATCGCTTCGATGTCGTTGAAGAAGATCATGCCGATATCGGAAACATTCTTGATCGACCCGGCAAGCCCGTCCTTGGCGATCAGCCGGTCGTACTCTTCATAGGGGATTTCGAGCGTCACCTGCGAGGAACCGGATTCGATCTCGGCCACGCGGCTCGCCGCGTCGGTGACGAATTTGATCGTCACGTTCTCGAATGCCGGCTTGCCGCCCCAGTATTTCGGATTCGCCTTGAGCCGCAGGAAGGCGTTGCGTTCGAACTTCTCGACCATGTAGGGGCCGGTTCCGATCGGAGCCTTCTCGAAACCTTCGGCACCGACCTTCTCGTAATAGGCCTTCGGCATGATGTAGCCGGTGAGGAACGACATCCATTTGAAATAGACCGGGTCGAACTGCACGACATCGCCCGTGATCTTGTTGCCGTCGATCTTGAAATTGTTGACGTTCTTCCACACGAACTGGATCGGGTTGCCGGTCTTTTCATCGCCCGCCCGCTGCAACGACCAGACCACGTCCTCGGGCGTGAACGGCGAGCCGTCATGCCAGGTTACACCCTCGCGCACCGTCATCATGATCTTGGTGCGGTCCTCGTTCCAGCCCCATTCGGTGAGCAGGCCCGGCGCGAAGGACAGGTCCGGCTTCTGCGGGATGAACTGGTCGAACACCGACTGGTAGAGGCCCTGGATGGTCGGGTTGACGGCCGACGGTCCGGTGGTCGGGTCCCAGGACGGCAGGTTGACATTATAGGCGATGGTCAACTCGCCGGCGGCGGCATTGGCCATCTTGGGCAGGCCGACAGCGGCCACGCCAAGTGCCGCGGCACTGTACCCCAGTAATTCGCGTCTGTTGATTGTCATGGTCGTTCCCCTTGTTGGTTTATTTGTCTTTTGCGCGGCTTCGTCCGGTCATTGGTTCGGGCTTCGTCGGCAGCAGCGCTTGCCTCTCGTCGCCTTCATGAAATCGTCTGGCCTACCTCCCGCCAAGCTGTTGCGCGAGCATGAAGCCCGAGGCGGCACCCGTGCCGGCACCGGGCCATGTCGCGGCGCCGGTGAGATGCAGATTGCTGATCGGCGTGTCCCAGCCGGCATAGCCGCGCGCCGGACGGAACAAGAAGTTCTGCGCCAGATGATGGCTGCCGCAGACCTGGTCGCCGCCGACGAGGTTCGGGTTCTCGCGCTCGAGGTCGATCGGCGAAAACACGGCGCGGCCGAGGATCTTCGCACGCAGCCTAGGTGCGTAGGTCTCGATGATGTCGAGCACGCGGTCGGCATAGGCCTCCTTGACCTGGTCCCAATGCGCTGGTGCGATCCTGGCCGAGGCGTCGCCCGCGATTTCGGCGGGCAGCATGCGCACCTGCACCCACAGAACATGTTTGCCTTCAGGTGCCCGGGAAGGATCGACCGCCGTCGGCTGGCCGACGACCAGCACCGGTTCGTCCGGCAACATGCCCGCCATCGCCTGCTGATAGGTGCGCGACATCTGCTCGAGCGATGGCGCCAGATGCACATAGGCGAACTGTCGAAGCTCTGCCCCGGCGCGCCAGTCCGGCAGGTCGTCCAGCGCCAGGTGGATCATCATCGTGCCCGGCGCATGGCGGAATTTTTGCATCGCCATGTCGAAGCCGGCGTCGCCCGAACCGACCGGCAGCAACTTGCCGGCCAGCGCCTTGGGCGTGACGCCGGCAATCACCGCCTTGGTGGCCGTATGCGTCTCGCCGGAAGCAAGCCGCACACCGGTCGCCTTGCCACCGGAGACGGTTATCTCGGCGACATCGGCGCCGGTGACGATCCTGCCGCCGGCCGATGTGACAATGCCGGCCAGCGCCCGGATGATCGTGTCGGCGCCACCCTTGCCCAGCACCATGCCAAAACTCTGGTTGGCCATCGATTCCAGATAGGGGAACACCGCGCCGCCGGCGATGTCGGGCGCGAAGTCGAGATGCATGCCCCAGGTGGCGAGCGTCGCCCTGATGTGTGGAGACTCGAAATTTTCCTCCAGCCAGGCACGCGGCGACGACAGCAACAGCCGGCCGGTGTCGAGCGCGCCGGAAACACCTTTTTTGCGCCACAGGTTCCAGGCGGTGCTTGCAAGCGCCCGGGCGCTCATCGGCGAGCCCAGCAGCTTGAACAAATGCTCGGCTTCGGCGGGGAAGCCAGCAACCAGCGCTCGCCACGTCGCGGCATCGGCGGCTGAGAAGGCCGCCATGCGGCTGGCGGTCTTTTCCAGGTCGTTGCTGACACCGAACCAGCGTCCATCCGGGAACGCGCTGGCGAAACAATCGGCGACCGGCGCGAATTCCAGCCCCTGCGCTTTCAATTCATTTGCATATTTCCGGTGGAAGGCGGAGCCGGCGAACAGGCTCAGATTCATCGCGCCGAAATCGTGGCGGAAGCCCGGAAGCGTGAATTCGCGGGTCTGGACGGCTCCACCGATTGTTGTATTGCGCTCGAAAACCCCGGTTTTCCAGCCCTTGAGCGCCAGATGCGCGGCGCATGCCAGAGTGTTGTGGCCCGCCCCGACAAAGATGGCGTCGAACTCGCTCACGCCCCGTTCCCATTTCCTTTATGCTTAAAGATAATTGCAGATGCATATGTTTTCGTCTAGTAGGATATTAAGGGCCGAGACGAGCCTTGATCATGTCAGACAAGAGGGAACAGAGACCATGGGTACCCAGAAACTCCTCGGCGAAGTTGCCGGCCAGCTTCTTTCCGGCGCCATTAAGGTGGTCGACCTGACGGCGCCGCTCGGGCCCGACACACCGCTGATCAAGCTGCCGCCGGAGCTTGCCGTCGACACGCCGAAGGTCGAGATCCACTCGATCTCCCGCTATGACAAGAACGGTCCATGGTGGGCGTGGAACTGGCTGAAGCTCGGCGAGCATTCCGGCACGCATTTCGACGCGCCGCAGCATTGGATCAGCGGCAAGGATTATCCGGACGGCGCCACCGATACCATTCCGGCGCAGAATTTCATCGGGCCGGTGAATGTCATCGACTGTTCGAAAGAGGCCGCCGCCGATCACGATTTCCTGCTCACCGTCGACCACATCAAGGCCTGGGAGGCCAAGCATGGAGCGATCAATGCCGGCGAGTGGGTGGTGATGCGCACCGACTGGTACAAGCGCAACGGCTCGGAAGCCGAGTTCCTCAACGCCAACGAGACCGGCCCGCATACGCCCGGCCCGACGGCGGAAGCAATCCAGTTCCTGATCAGCAAGGACATCAAGGGCTGGGGCTCGGAGACGATCGGCACCGATGCCGGCAAGGCCGGCGGCATGGAGCCGCCATTCCCGGCGCACACGCTGATGCACAAGGCTAACCGCTATGGCCTCGCCAGCCTCTGCAATCTCGACCAGCTGCCGCCGAAAGGCGCCATCCTGATCGCGGCGCCGCTCAAGATCGAGCACGGCACCGGCAGCCCGATCCGCGCGCTGGCGCTGGTGCCGGGGAAATAGAGCGAGGCGGTCTTCGGGAGAAGATCATGGCTGCAAACGGTACCGCGATGACGAAGTGGGCGCGGCGACCTCGTGAGGTTGCCGCTCTACGCCAAGGAACGCTACCGCGCGCAATTGAACATCATCCACCAAAGCGGGGGAGCACCCCTCGATGACCGCCCCCGATCACATCATCGTCGGCAGCGGCATCAACGCGCTGGTCTGCGCGGCGATGCTCGGCGGCAAGGGCGCCAAGGTGCTCGTTCTGGAGCGCAACGACCGTATCGGCGGTTGCATGCGCACCGAGGAGATCACCGCGCCGGGCTTCGTCCACGACGTGATGGCGACCACCTTCGTGCTGTTCATCATCTCGCCGGCCTTTGCAGCATTGGGCGGCGACCTCGCCCGGCACGGGCTGGAGTTCTG
This sequence comes from Mesorhizobium sp. CO1-1-11, assembly GCF_020164995.1. Lineage (NCBI taxonomy): Bacteria > Pseudomonadati > Pseudomonadota > Alphaproteobacteria > Hyphomicrobiales > Phyllobacteriaceae > Mesorhizobium > Mesorhizobium sp. CO1-1-11. Next base: position 217,911 of record NZ_JAIUHE010000011.1, on the reverse strand, counting down.
CCACACCGGCACGCCGACCGGCGTGCTCATGCCTGACGGCAGCCATGCCGTGCTCAGCACCGGCCGCGCCGCCAATGTCGCTGCGCTGAACGCGATCGCGGCCGGCGACGGTGACCGGCATGCGGAAGATGTCGGCGGCATCGAGCGCAATGCCGGCCTGCTGTTCGGTCTGCTCGGCGGCGCGCTTTGGTCGTACCCGACGGCGAAGCTGCTGGCCGGCGATACCTGGCGGCGTGGTCCGCGCGGCCTAGCCGCCTTTCTTGGCGAAGCGCTGGTGCCGGCGCGCGGCTGGCTGGAAAGCAGCTACCAGTCCGAAACCATTCGGGCGCTCTGGGCGCCCTGGGTGCTGCATGCCGGGCTTGGCCCGGAAGATGCGTTTTCCGGCCAGATCGCCAAGGTGATCGCCTTCGCGCTGGAGGCTGCCGGTGCGCCGATCGTCAAGGGCGGGGCGAAGAACCTGCTTGCCGCCTTCGAAGCGCTGATCAGGGAACGCGGCGGCGACATCCGCACCGGCGCCGACGTCGCTTCGGTCGTCCAGGCGGGTGGCCGCGCAGCCGGTGTGCGGCTGGCGTCGGGCGAAACGATCACAGCGAACAAGAGCGTCATCTGCTCGGTCACGCCGACGCAGCTTTACGGCCGTCTGCTCGGCAAGGACGCTTCGAAGGACGACGTCGAAGCGACGCGGAAATACCGCTATGGCAAGGGCAATTTTCAGATCCATTACGCGCTGACCAAGCCGCCGTCCTGGCGCGGCGAGGGCCTCGACAAGGTGGCGCTGCTGCATCTGACGCCCGGACTGGATGGCGTTTCGAAAGCCTGCAACGAGGCGGCGCGCGGCATGCTGCCGGAGGTGCCGACCATCTGCGTCGGCCAGCCGCACGCGCTCGACCCATCACGCTGTCCGGAAGGCCAGGCGATCCTGTGGCTGCAACTCCCCGAGGCGCCCCGTTACATCAAGGGCGACGCCGCCGGCAAGCTCGATGCGCCTGCCGACGGACTATGGACCGAGGCGCTGCGCGAGGCCTATGCCGATCGCGCTGAAGCGATACTCGCCGGCCATATCGACGGCTTCAAGGACAGCGTGATCGCGCGCCGCGCCTATTCGCCGGCCGATCTCGAAGCGATGAACATCAACCTGGTCGGCGGCGACCCTTACGGCGGCTCCTCTGTTGTCGACCAGTCGTTCCTGTGGCGGCCGTTCAAGACCAGCCGCAACCATCAGACCGGCGTCAAGGGCCTCTACCATATCGGCGCCTCGACCCATCCCGGTGCGGGCCTCGGCGGTGGCTCCGGCTTCCTGCTGGCAGGGAGGCTGTGATGGAACAGAAGGTCGTCGAAAAACGCCAGCGCATTTCCACCCTCGGCCAGATCGGCCTGCAGCAATTCGCGCCCTATCTGATGAACCGCATCATGGGCCGCTACAACGCCACCTTGCGCGACGATTTCCGCAAGCAGGGCCTGACCATTTCGCAGGTGCGCACGCTGGCGGTGCTGTCGGTCACCGATGGCGTCACCGTCAACGACCTCTCGGTCTATACGGTCATCGAGCAGTCTACCCTGAGCCGCACGCTCGACACGCTGGAGGGCCAGGGCTTCGTGCGGCGCGAGCAGGGCGTCACCGACAGCCGCATCCGCCACGTGTTCCTGACCGACGAGGGCCGCGCCGAGTTCACCCGCGCCTGGCCGGCCATGCATGACGCCTTCGAGGCGATGTTCGACGATATCGACGACGCCGAATATGCAGCACTCATCGCAACGCTTTTGAAGATGCTCAAAAACATTCGCAAGCACGACATCTAGATATAGGCGCCGCCAGCTGTCGGCGGCAACGGAAGGAGGCAGACATGGCCGAACGGTCTTTTGCCAAGGAAGTCGAAAAACTCAGGCTCGGCGCCGGCGAGGAATTCGCCGGCGAGGGCATCCTCGCCATCACCAAGGCGCTGCTGCAGTGCGGCGTCGGCTATGTCGGCGGCTATCAGGGCGCGCCGATCAGCCATCTGATGGACGTGCTGGCCGACGCGCAAGACATTCTGGGCGAACTCGGCGTGCATTTCGAGGCGAGCGCCTCGGAAGCCACCGCCACCGCCATGCTCGCCGCTTCGGTGCATTACCCGATCCGGGGCGCGGCGACGTTCAAGTCGACCGTCGGCACCAATGTGGCTTCAGACGCGCTGGCCAACCTCGCTTCCGGCGGCGTCACCGGCGGAGCGCTGATCATCGTCGGCGAGGATTATGGCGAGGGCTCCTCGATCATGCAGGAGCGCAGCCATGCCTTCGCCATGAAGAGCCAGGTCTGGCTGCTCGATCCCCGTCCCAACCTGCCGTCCATCGTCAAGGCGGTGGAGGATGGCTTCGAACTGTCGGAAATCTCCAACACGCCGGTCATGCTGCAGGTGCGGATCCGCTGCTGCCACGTGCATGGCCATTTCATCGCCAAGGACAACAAGCGTCCGCCGATGACGGTCGCCGATGCGCTCGAAGCACCGCGCCGCGACACCGGCCGTATCGTTCTGCCGCCCGCCTCCTTCCTGCACGAAAAGGAGAAAGTGCAAAAGCGCTGGCCGGCGGCGGTGGATTTCATCGCCAGGAACAAGATCAACGAGTTCTTCGGCTCGGACCATGGCTCCGTCGGCATCGTCATGCAGGGCGGCATGTACAATTCAGTCATCCGTGCGCTGCAGCGGCTCGGCCTTGCCGACACCTATGGCGAGACGGATGTGCCGCTCTATGTGCTCAACGCCGTCTATCCCTTGGTCGACGACGAATTCCTCGTCTTCTGCGAGGGCAAGCAGGCGGTGCTCGTCGTCGAGGAGGGCCAGCCCAACTACATCGAACAGGCCTTTGCCGCGATGCTGCACAAGGCCGGGCGCGGCACCAGGCTGGTCGGCAAGGAGCACCTGCCGATGGCTGGGGAATATACCGGCCAGATCATGCTCGACGGTATCGGCGCCTTCCTGCGCGCCGAGGCCCCGCATCTGCTGCCGGGCGAAGTGCGCGCACCCAACAAGGTCGGCGACGGCGTCGACACGGCGGACCTGATCAATGTCGTTCCAGGACGACCGCCCGGTTTCTGCATCGGCTGCCCGGAGCGGCCGATCTTCGCCGCGACCAAGCTGGTCGAGCAGGAGCTCGGCAAGCACCACATCGCTTCCGATATCGGCTGCCATCTGTTCTCGATCATGCCGCCCTTCGAACTCGGCGCCACCACCATGGGCTACGGGCTCGGACCAGCCTCGGCCTCGGCGTTCAACGCGCCCGATGCCAAGCGCCGCTCGATCTCCTTCGTCGGCGACGGCGGCTTCTGGCACAACGGCCTGACCTCATCGATAGGCAATGCGGTGTTCAACAAGAATGATGGCGTCATCGTCATCGTCGATAATTTTTACTCGGCCGCCACTGGCGGGCAGGACATCCTGTCGTCGCGCGCCGGCAACAAGACCAAGTCGACCAAGCATCCGATCACCGAGGCGGTGAAAGGCATGGGCGTAAAATGGCTGCGCCATGTCGACCGCACCTACGATGTCGGCAAGATGCAGGACACGCTGCGCGAGGCGCTGACGACTGACGAGAAGGGGCCAAAAGTCATCGTCGCTTCGTCGGAATGCATGCTCAATCGCCAGCGCCGCGAAAAGCCGCTGGTCGACAAGGCGATCAAAGGCGGCGAGCGTGTCGTCAAGCCGAAATTTGGCGTCGACGAGGACATCTGCACTGGCGATCATGCTTGCATGCGGCTCTCCGGCTGCCCATCGCTGTCGGTCAAGTCGCTCGACGATCCGCTGCGCGACGATCCGGTCGCATCGATCGACCAGAACTGTGTCGGCTGCGGCAATTGCGGCGAGGTCGCCGATGCGGCGGTGCTGTGCCCGTCCTTCTACCGTGCCGACGTCGTGCACAATCCAAGCCGCTGGGACCGTTTCCTGGAGGCGGCGCGCCGCGCGACGATCGGCTTCCTGCAGAGGCGGCGCGAAGGCCGGCGCCTGATATTCGCCGATGCTTGATCCCGTTCCTTCCTCGCGCCCCCGGTCCGGTGCTGCCGATGAGCCGGTGATCAAGCTCGCCGTTCTGGCCGTCGGCGGCCAGGGCGGCGGCGTGCTCGCCGACTGGATCACCGATGTCGCCGAGCGCAATGGCTTTGTCGCGCAATCGACCTCGGTCGCCGGCGTCGCGCAGCGCACCGGCGCCACCATCTACTATATCGAAATGGCCCGCGACACCGGCCGCCTGCCGGTCTTCGCGCTGTCGCCCTCGCAGGGCGATGTCGATATCCTGATCGCCGCCGAATTGATGGAAGCCGGCCGAGCCATCATCAGGGGCTTCGTCACCCCCAACCGCACGACGCTGATCGCTTCCTCGCACCGCATCGCCGCCGTGTCGGAAAAGATCGAACCGGGTGATGGCCGCGCTTCGTCGTCCAAAGTCCACGCCACGGCGGAGGCCGCGTCGAAGCGCTTCATCGCTTTCGACATGGAAAAGATCGCCGCCGACAACGGCTCGATGATCTCGGCCAGCCTGCTTGGCGCGCTGGCCGGCTCCGACGCGCTGCCGTTTACCCGTGAAAGCTACGAGCAGGCGATTGGCACCGGCGGCCGTGGCGTCAAGGCCAGCCTCGCCGCTTTCGCGGCCGCGTATGATCGTGCGCGCGGCACGGCGGCGCCGACGGCGAAACCGGCGATTGTCGGATCTGCCTTGGGTTCGGGACATGTGAGTGGCCCGCGAAACTTGTTGCAGGGATGGCAGGCGCTTGCCGCTCGCATCGACCTGCTGCCGGTTGCCGTGCGCGACATGGCGCTCAGGGGCCTGAGAAAGGTCGTCGACTACCAGGACATCGCCTATGGGCGCGAATATCTCGACCGGCTGGACAAGGCCGTCGCGATTGACAGCTTGGATCCAACCCATGCGCTGTCAATCGCGGCCGCCAAGCATCTGGCCAACGCCATGTGCTATGATGACATGATCCGCGTCGCCGATCTGAAGACGCGCTCGACCCGCGCCAGGCGGGTGCGCAAGGAGGTTGGCGTCAAGGATGGTTCGGTCCTGCAAGTGACCGAGTACTTCCATCCGCGCATCGAGGAGTTCTGCGGCTCGCTGCCGGCGAGGCTGGGCAGCTACATCGAGGACCGGCCGAAATTGGCAGCCTTCCTCGACCGCCGCATCAACCGGGGCCGCCGCATCCGCACCGACAGCTTTGCCGGCTTCGCCGCTTTGTGGTTCATCGGCGGCCTGCGCCGCTGGCGCCGCCGCCTGCTGCGCCACAAGGTCGAGACCGCGCATCTTGACCAATGGTACACGCTCGCGCTTGGCTACGTGCCGGCGGATTACGCGCTTGCCGTCGAAATCCTCAATTGCCGCCGGCTGATCAAGGGCTACAGCGACACGCATGTGCGCGCCCAGTCGAAATTCGACCGCGTGCTCTCGGCGCTTGATCTGCTCGAGGGCAGGGACGACGCCGCCGACTGGATCCGCCGCCTGCGCGAGGCGGCGCTGAAGGACGAGAAGGGCGACATGCTCGACGGCGCGCTGAAGACCGTGGCGACCTTGGGTCCGGCAACGGGCAACTGAGCCGGCACGTCCCGACAGACTTCACCGGGGCACCGGCCCCGTTGGTATGCTCGAAGTCTCGGAGGGTCACCCCGTGGCGCCCTCGGTCCTGCGAGGGCTGGTTTCGACATTCGGACCATCAACCGGTTTGGTGAACGCTGTTCATTTTTCCCCTTGAACGATGTTCAAGGCGTGATAGAGTGCGATTGTGAACGACGTTCATTTCGCAGCGGCCGAAAGCCGCGGATGGGCAAAAGCGCAGCAAGAAAGTTTAACCAGCTCAGGACTATCACTAAAACTGAACAGCGCCTGCAACCCGCAGGGCCTATCGGCACACTGTCGAAGGGTTCCGCCAGATGGAAATCGCCATGAACACGCATCTCATGCTTTCGCGGCGCTTCGCGCCACTTTTCTGGACGCAGTTCCTGTCCGCCTTCAACGACAATTTCCTCAAGAACACGCTGGTGTTCCTGATCCTCTTCACACTTGCCGCCGATCAGGCGGCCTCGCTGGTCACTTTGGCCGGCGCCGTGTTCATGGCTCCATTCCTGCTCCTGTCGGCGCTGGGCGGCGAGATCGCCGATCGCTTCGACAAGGCGCTCATCGCACGCCGGCTGAAATTTGCCGAGATCGGCGCCGCTGCCGTGGCGGTCGTCGGCATCGCGCTGTCCTCCATCCCCGTGCTGATGGCCGCGCTGTTGATGTTCGGCATCATCTCGGCGCTGTTCGGGCCGATCAAATACGGCATCCTGCCCGATCACCTCGAACGCAAGGAATTGCCGGGCGCCAACGCCTGGATCGAGTCGGCGACTTTCGCCGCCATCCTCGGCGGCACCATCGCCGGGGGCGTGGTCTCGGCCGATGGCATCGGCGTCTCGGTCTTCGGGCCGATCATGATGATCCTCGCCGTCGGCTGCTGGTTCGTCAGCTGCTACATCCCTTCAACCGGGTCCGCGGCGCCCGACCTCGTCATCGACAGGAATGTCTTTCGCTCGACCTGGCGCCAGGTCAGCGAATTGCGCACGGACTCACGGATCTGGCGCGCCGGCCTGATGACGTCCTGGTTCTGGCTGATCGGCGCCATTGTGCTTTCGATCCTGCCGACGCTGGTCAAGGATCAGCTCGGCGGTGGCGAGATCGCGGTCACCGCCTATCTCGCGGTGTTCGCTATCTCGATCGCCATTGGCTCGGCAATCGCCGCGTGGATGTCGCAGGGACGCATCGTGCTCTTGCCCGCACCGGTCGGCACGGCGCTGCTGGCGCTGTTCGGCCTCGAGCTCGCATGGACCATCTGGAGCATGCAGCCTTCGCCCAGATCCGAAACCCTTGGCCTCTTCTTCGCCGGGCCAAACACGATCCGTGTTGCGATCGACCTCGCCGGCATGGCCATTTCCAGCGCCTTCCTTGTAGTGCCGACCTTTGCCGCCGTGCAGGCCTGGTCGCCGGAGGCGCGCCGCGCCCGGGTCGTCGCCGCGGTCAGTATCGTCAACGCCGGCTTCATGACCGTCGGCGGCTTGCTCGTCGCCATCATCCAGGCAGCCGGCGTCTCGACGGGAGGCATCCTGTTCGGCCTCGCCCTGGCCAATGCCGTCGCCGCCTGGCTGATGCTGAAATACCTGCCGACCAATGCCTTCCGCGATTTTGTCTCCATTCTTTTCCGCGCCTTCCATCGGCTGGAAGTCGAAGGCCTGGACAATCTCAAGGCCGCGGGCCCGGCACCCATCCTAGCACTGAACCATGTCAGCTTCCTCGATGGACCGCTGGCTCTGACGCTGACCAATGAGGAGCCGGTCTTCGCCATCGACTACACCATTGCGCAGGCCTGGTGGATGAAGCCGTTTTTAAAGCTGACCCGCGCGCTGCCGCTCAATCCGTCCAAGCCGATGTCGACACGCACGCTGATCAAGATCGTGCAGAACGGCGACCCGCTGGTCATCTTCCCCGAGGGCCGCATCACCGTCACGGGCGGGCTGATGAAGGTCTATGACGGTGCCGCCATGGTGGCCGACAAGACCGGCTCGATGGTGGTGCCGATCCGCATCGAGGGGCTGGAGAAAAGCCCCTTCTCACGGCTGACGGCACAGCACGTGCGCCGCCGCCTGTTCCCGAAGGTCAAGGTGACCATACTGCCGCCGGTCAGGCTCAAGGTCGACGACGAGCTGAAGGGACGCAAGCGGCGCGCCGCCGCCGGCGCCGCGCTCTACCAGGTGATGTCCGACCTCGTCTTCCGCACCCAGCATATCGACAAGACCGTGCTCGAAAGGATCATCGAGACGGCGACCGAGCGCGGCATGAAGCAACTTGCCGTGCAGGATCCGGTCGCCGGTTCGCTGAGCTACGGCAAGCTGCTCACGGCTGTCGCCGTGCTCGGCGAGAAGTTTGAGACGCTCTATGCCGGACAGGACACGCTCGGCATCATGCTGCCCAACGCCAATGGCGCCTGTGCCGCGCTGCTCGGCGTCATATCCGCCGGCAAGGTCCCCGCGATGATCAACTTCACCGCCGGTGCCGCCAACATCCTGTCCGCTTGCAAGGCGGCGCAGGTAACCACCATTCTGACCTCGCGGGCCTTTGTCGAGCAGGCCAAGCTTGGCGCGATCGTCGAGGAGATCGGCCGCTCGATCAACATCGTCTGGCTCGATGATTTGCGCGCGACCATCGGCCTCAAGGACAAGCTGCTCGGCCTGCTGCGCAAGAGTACGCCCAGGGTTGCCCGCAAGGCCACCGACCCGGCCGTGATCCTGTTCACCTCGGGCTCCGAAGGGACGCCGAAGGGCGTCGTGCTCACCCACCGCAACATCCTGGCCAACGCCGCGCAAGCCGCCTCGCGCATCGATTTCCATTCGGGCGACAAGGTGTTCAACGTTCTGCCGATCTTCCATTCCTTCGGCCTGACGGCGGGCACGGTGTTGCCGCTGGTGTCCGGCGTCCCGGTCTATTTCTATCCGTCGCCGCTGCACTACCGCATCGTGCCGGAACTGGTCTATGCCTCGAACGCGACGATCATCTTCGGCACCGACACCTTCCTCAGCGGCTATGCGCGTACGGCGCATCCCTATGATTTCCGCTCGGTGCGCTATTGCTTTTCCGGTGCGGAGCCGGTCAAGGCCTCGACCCGCGAAACCTACATGGAGAAGTTCGGCCTGCGCATTCTCGAAGGTTACGGCGTTACCGAGACGGCGCCGGTGATCTCCATCAACACGCCGATGTACAACAAATCGGGCACGGTCGGAAAAATCATGCCCGGCATGGAATATCGTCTGGAACCGGTGATCGGCGTCGAGGGCGGTGGACGGCTGTTCGTGCGCGGCCCCAACGTCATGGCGGGCTATCTCAGGGCCGAAAAGCCGGGCGTGCTCGAACCGCTGCAAGATGGATGGCACGACACCGGCGACATCGTCAGCATCGACGATGCCGGTTTCGTCAGCATTCGCGGCCGCGCCAAGCGTTTCGCGAAGATCGGCGGCGAGATGATTTCGCTGGCTGCGGTGGAAGCGCTGGCGGGCGAGCTGTGGAAAGGTTCGCTCTCGGCGGTCGCGACCGTACCGGACCCGCGCAAGGGCGAAAAACTGGTGCTCGTCACCGAAGCCGAGAAAGCGACGCGCGCCGAGTTTCTGGCGTTTGCAAAGGCAAACGGCGCCATGGACCTGATGGTGCCGGCTGAAGTGCGTGTCGTGGCGCATGTGCCGGTGCTCGGCTCGGGCAAGATCGACTTCGTCGGCGTGACCAGGCTGGTACGCGGCGAAGCCTTGCAGGCAGCCAAGGTCGAGGCCGCCTGATCGCCGGCGACAGCGAGACGGCGCCGCGGGAGGCGGCCCGGCGCCGCCCCCCCGCGTCTCCTACCGCGGCGCCGCCAGACCTTCAGGCGATCAGGTTCATCATCGGCTTCACAGCACCTGAGTCCGGAAACACTTTCTCGCCGAGCACCGAGGCCGAAAGTCCGAACTGGTCGGCGAGCAGGCCTTTCAGCACCGCCCTGACGTCGCTGGTCGGCGCAAGGTCGCGCTGCTGGTAAAGTTGCGCGGGCTTCAGCCCCGGCCAGTCGGCGATGACGCGGCCGCCCTTGATGGCGCCGCCGGCGAGCAGCACCACGGTGCCGGTGCCGTGGTCGGTGCCGACCGTGCCGTTGATCCGCGCGGTGCGGCCGAATTCGGTGATGGCGACGATCGCCGTATCCTTCCAGCGCTCGCCGAGGCCTTTTTCGAATTCCTCGAAGGCGCCGTCGAGGCCGCCGAGCAGGCTGGCGAGACGGCCGGTCGCGCCGCCTTCGTTGACATGCGTGTCCCAGCCATCGAAGGCGAGTGCCGCGACACGCGGCCCGTCCTCGGCGGCGATCAGCCTGGCGGCACCTTGCGCGGCCTGCCGCATGCCGGCGGCGCTGTCGAGGCCTCCTTTCGGCTTCACCGTCTTGGCGCCCATCTGGTCGTCAAGCGCCATGCGATCGGCGTCGAGACCTTTTTGCAGCGCGACGGCCAGAACCGGATCGCGATGCTGGTAGAGGTCGAGAACGCGCGCCGCGAGGTCGCCGGCCGGTGCCGGCAGCGATTGCGGCGCCCAGCCGAGCACGGGAGCCGCGCCACGGATCACCAGCGGCGTCGACGGTCCGACGGCCAGGCCGCCGAGTGTCGCCACGCGGTCGCCCGCCGCCAGGTTCTCCAGCGCCCGATTGAGCCAGCCGGTGGCGACATGGCCGGGACCGGCAAAGCCGCTTTCCAGCACATCCTGGCCATCGAAATGCGAGCGCTCGCGATAGCCGGTCGCAGCGGCGTGCACGACAGCCGCCTGCTTGTTCTTGAACAGCCGCGCAAACACCGGCATCGCCGGATTGACCGCGAAGAAAGCATCGAGCGGCAGTGCCGCGTGCGGGCCGGTGAGCGACAGGGCGATGTCGCCATGCAGGCCGGCATAGTCGGGATCGCCGACCGGACCGACGGTCGACAGGCCGTCCAGCGCACCGCGCAGCACGATGACGATCAGGCGCGGGTCGCGGTTGTCGGCGACACGGGCGAAGCGCGGCAGATAGGCCCAGGCAAACAGCGCGCCGCCGGTCGTCAGCACGGCGCGGCGGGAAGGGTGAGGGGTTTCGTACAGCAGGCTCATGACTTCGTCTCCATGGGAGCTGTCGACGCCGGACCTATCGTTCGATCTATCGTCGCTGGAATTCGGGCGCCATCAGCAGCAGCGCCAGGCCTTGCTGCTTGGACTCCGCGCGGGCGACCGCCTGCCGTGTTTCGGGCGAGGCGGATGGACCGATGACCGCGTCGAGCATGCCGTTGGGGTTGCCGAAGTCCTTCACTTGCCAGGCGGCCTGCCATGCGATGTCGAGGCGGGTCTTTATGCCTTCCGCCGATGCCCAGCTGTCCGCCTGGTCGGGAAAGCCGTTCGGTCCCGGCGGCCCCCAGAGCGGCTCGCCCAGCGCGTTGAGCCAGTTGAGCGACTGGCCAGGGTCGTTCGTCGGGCCAGGACCGGCTGCCCGGCGGATGGCCGCGATATAGTCGAAGGGCGAGCGCATCTTGGCCAATGGCGTCGACCACGCTTCCGGCATGTCGACGAGCGCCGCCGCCAGTGCCCTGAGATTGCCGTCGCTCTTGGCGAACACCTTGGCGAGGCGGGCGACCGCCGCCGACGGCGGGTCGTCGGCTATGAAATGGCGGGCAAGTTGCGTGGCGATGTGTTGCGCGGTCGCCGGATGACGGGCGATGTCATTGAGCACGGCCTCGGCCTGGCCCATGCCGCCAGCCGGATAGGTCTTGCCGAGCAGCACCGCGTCACCCGGCTCATGCGCATTGGCGTTGAAAACGGAACTGCCGGGTTCGCCCAGCCGTCCTTCCCGTCCGGCCATCATCCAGCCGGTCAGGATGCGCGCGAAGCTGGTCACGTCGGCTTGGCTGTAGCCGCTGCCGACACCGAGCGTGTGCAGTTCCAGGATCTCGCGGGCAAGGTTCTCGTTGAGGCCGTGCTGGCGGTTCTTGCCGGCGCGGGAGTCCGGGCCGATCGACTGCTGGTTGTCGAGATAGAACAGCATCGCCGGATGCCGCTCGACCGCCATGAGCATGTCGGCGAAGCGCCCGAGCACGAAGGGCCGGATGGCCTCCCGTTCGAACGCCCCGGCGCTGGCGCGCACGATGTTGTCCTTGGCGACGGAGACGCAGAAATGGTTCGACCAGAAATAGACCAGGCGCTCGACGAAGCCGGCCTCTGCCTGCATTGCCTTGTCGAAGCGCGCCTGTGCCTCGGCCCGGAACAACATAACCTCGACAGGCGGCACAGCGGCGGGTTTGGCCGCGGCCGCGGCCGGGGCGACGGGCGGCGACATGACCGGTGCGGCGGGTGGAGGCATGACCGAAGCCGCGGCCGACGTGGCCGCTGGCGGCTGCTCCGTCGCCATCCGCTGCCGGTCCCGCTTGCGCTGGAGATTTGCCGCCATGCTGGCCTGGATGGCCGGCGTGCTCCCCTTGAGGTCGGCATAGGCGGGATCATCGAGCGATATCATGGCGACGTCGGGCCGCCGCAACTCCGCCTTGAGATAACCGCGAGGGTCGCCGGCCAGTCTTTCGCGATCACCCGGCCGGGCTCCAAGGCCGAAGCGATTGAAGACTATCAAGGCGGGATCTGGCAGGGCGGGATCTGGCGCCATGGGCACTTTGGTCACGACAGCCATGTCAACGCTCCATCGTTGGATCTCACGCGAGGCGCGCGACGCCCGATCGGCTGTTTCCCCAGCGCAAACCGGGGATAGGCGGCCGGGCAGGCGGATGCCGCCCGGCCCTCCCGCGCGCTTACCAGCGGTGCCAGCGGTGCCAGTGGCGGTGCGGATGCCAGCCGTAGTAGGCCGGGCCGTGCCAATAGCGGTAGCGCGGATACACCACGACACGGTTGGGAACGCAGCGCCCCCAGTGATTGGGATGCCATCCAGGCCCGCAACCCCAGGCCACGTGCTCGATCAGCGCCGGGGCGGCCGGCTGCGCCACCATCGGCATGGCGGCGGAGGTCGCGACGGTCGCGGCGGTTCCGGTGAAGGCGAGGACGGCTGCCGCCGCATACTGTGTCAGACGGTTCATGACGTTACTCCGAATATTCTCCGAGAATGAAAACCTGTGCGTACCGATTGGTCCGGCAGGCTGCCCTTCCTCTGGTTAAACGGCCTCGCGGTCGTTTTCCGTCGGCGGTCACGGCGATTTTTTCGGCTCTGCCGCCGGTGGCGGCCCGGCCCGCCTGGCCAGCCCGTCCGCGAGCACGGCGCGATCCCCGGCCGAACCCGCCGTCGCGAACTCGACGATGCGCTGCTCAAGCCGTGTGCGCACGGCGATATCGGCATTGCGCGCCCTTTCCAGCGCGGCCGACAGGGCCGTCGTGTCGAGGACGGGCTGGCGCAGCAGGTCGGCTGCCTCGCGCCTGGCCTGCTGGCCATCGAGGATGACCTGGCGGGATTCGCGCCGCACGTCGCGCAGCGCCTTTCGAAACAGCACGCGTTCCTGGTGGGGAAGCCGGCTCCCGGCGGCTTCCAGCGAATAACCCTGGCCGGGCTTGCCGCTTCTTATCCAGACGGCTCCGCCCGCAAGCGCGCCGGCCAGGAAGACATTCAGCGCCACGGATGCGATCACGAGGTTGCGGCGCGTGCTCATAGGTCCTCCTCGATCGTCTCGCCATCGGACCCGGCATCGCCGAACGCCGTCGCATTGGCATCGAGCACATAGCGGTCGGGCTGAAACTCTGGCGTGACGACGCTCACCAGGGCCAATCCGGCGATGGCGCCGGCCAGGCCGATGCCGGCGAGTCCAAGACCCAGCCACCAGGCCCGTCGGCGCCGGCGCTGGACGAGCAGCCGGTCGGCCATTCGCAGGATGCCGCCGTGCAGTGCCGCGCCAGGCGCCATGACGTCATAGCTGTCGAGCAAGGCGTCGAGTTTGCCTGCCTGCCCCAATATGACCGCGCCCATCTCGGTCCTTGCGAACGTCGCGCCGGTCGTGCGGTTGGCCTGCGGCCACCGCCGCAAGTCGCCGCCATAGGCCGCCGCCAGAGCCGCAAAGCGCTCGGCATCCATTGCCGGTTCGTTCCTGGACCCATCAGACATCGGTCTGTCCTTTGATCGCGGCTTTCTCATTCATCGACACTATCCTTGGCCAGGATCACCTGCAGCGCCCGCCGGCCGCGCGAAAGCAGGCTTTCCAGGGCATCGACGCTGATCTCCAGGATCGCGGCCGCCTCTATGTTGGACATCTCCTGATAGTAGACCAGGAGGATCGCCTCGCGCTGGCGCGGCGCGATTGCCTGCAAGGCCTGCTCGACCCGATGCGCCTCCTCGCCGGGATGGGCATCGGGAAGCGGGGCGGGATCGACAATGTCCGGCACCTGGTCGGTCACCTGTTCGCGGCGCCGGCGCAACCGGTCGTAACAAAGGTTGAGCGTCACCTGGTGGATCCAGCTGTCGAAGCGTGCATTGCCGCGCCGCCAGCCCGATGCGTGACGCCAGATGCGCATAAAGGTTTCCTGCGCGACATCCTCGGCCTCCGCCGCATCGCCGAGCATGCGCGCGGCCAGCGAAAGGATGCGCGGCAGCTTGCGCGCGACGAGCGTCCGCACCGCCGCGGGGTCGCCGGTGCCGACCCGGCGAACCAGCTCCTCGTCCGGGTCGGGGCTCATGGGTTGGCGCACACCCAATGTCCATCATGCGTCATAGCCTCTTGGTCATTGCTCCGGCTTGGGAGCGGATTTGTGGCCCGGCATCTCGTCGCCCGTCAGAATGCCGTCGCCATTCTTGTCCAGCCTGGCAAAGCGCTTGGCGAAGAACGCATCGAGCTCGGCCCGGTCGATGAAGCCGTCATGGTTGGAATCAATGCGCGCGAAGGATTTGGCGGGATCGCCCTTGACGTTGCGCTTGGCCTGAAAGGCCTCCCATTCCAGCAGGCTGATCTTGCCGTCGCCGTCCGTGTCGGCGGCCATGATCGCCTTCTCTCGCCGTTTCTGGAACTTGGCCGGCGTGATGTCGGACTTGGCGGCCGACGAAGTCGCGGCGGGCGGTGTGGCGGCCGGTGGCTGTGTCCCTGTCTGGGCCAGAGCCGCGGTGGTCAGCAGGCACAGGGCAGCGGCAAGGATCGAACGGCGTATCATGCTTCACGTCTCCGGTTGGCGCATTGCCATGGCCCGATGCCATGGTCACGCTTCAACCGTTAAACGTCGTGATCGCAGAAATCCGTCGGTCGCCATGCCTATCTCGCCGCTTGCCGGCGATGATGGACTTTGGCGGCCCAGGGTACGGCAGAACACCTCGTCCGGCGCATCTGAATTGCGCCGGGCCGGCCCGCCCGTTGGCGAAGGCGGGAATTACGTCGATTGGTCGGCGGCGATCAACTGATCCGATTTGAAGCCGGCATGCTGCGGGGTCCACACATCGCCGTCTTTGTTGAACCAGTGGCACAGATACATGCCGGAAGCGGCGCCGTCGCTGACCGTCATTTTCGGGCCTCCCGACCTCAGCTTGACGACGTCTCCGGTCTTGAAAGTGTTGGGCATTTGGACCTCCCATGCTGACACCCGACATTTCATACCAAAACGGGGGTCCCGACAATGGCATATGGGTCTTCTGGGCTACTGTCTTATGCGGCAACGCGGAGACATCGCTGACGCGCCATCGGGGCGAACCGGGCAACCCCCCAACAGGTCAGTCCACCTCGATCACACGCCTGGCCGGCTTCCCAGTCGGCTCCCGTCGGCGCGCAGGCGGGGCCTTGTCCGCCAATGCCTCCTGCTGCAGTCTCTGCTCCCTCAGGCGGGTTGTCTTGGCGTCCCTTGCGTGACGCTCGGCATCCAGCACCAGCCTCGCCTCGCGGTCCGCTCTTGCCAGCTTTTCCTTGTCGACACGCCTTGGCAATTCAAAACCTCCTGTCATGGAACTGTCGGCAGGAAATGTGCAACCCAAGTGTCTGTTCCAAAAAAATAGAAATGCGCGGTCCATCATTTGTTATTGAGATTTGAAAATCCCGAATTGCTCGCTTTCGCGAGTTTTCCAAGCCCGGAGCAAGTCGCGACTTGCCTCGCGGGTCTTCGGCCAGATCTGCACCGCTCCCGAGTTGTTGTCGATCGACGGGCAGGTCCTTGCATCCATGGCAAACGCAAACGGCCGGGGATTCGGGCCTCTTCCGCGCGTCCAGGCAGCTTCGACCATCGGTTTGAAAAACTGGTGCCGCTTAGGGGCATCGAATGTATACGGTAACTGTTTTAGATAACAACATAAATCTAATAACTATGCTGGGAATACCCCCAGAAATACCCCCAATCAATGCTGATGAATCCAAGGCCCAGTCTCGTGGAGGTAGGAATCCACATTGCAGGCGTTTCAACATACGCTGAGTCGCCGAGTTCAAGGTGGAGTTAGGGCATGGTGCAGTCTGGTCGGGTTGAACCTCATACAATCGACGACAAACTGAAAAAGGTAGAGATTTTCGACGGGCAGATTGATGCGGGCCAGTCGACGGAGGAAGCGTGTCGCGCGGCCGGCGCATCGTTATCATCCATCTACCGCTGGAAGCGCGACCCTGGCCTTTTTAGCCAATTGGCACCGGACTACGAGGGAGCGATGGTCAGGATTGACCAAGCGATTGCTATGTTATCGCGCGAGGAAACCGATCGCTCCGTCCGAAGGCAAGCAATCCTCGAAATTGCGATATGGCTGATGTGGCCTATGCAAGTGCTAGAGAGGCCCATGGCACTCATGGCCTTGAGCGCTGTGTACTTTAGACGGTCGCGACAGGCAGAAGCTCTAAATGATCTTGAAGGCGCGGATCTTGAGGAGCTATCGGGCATCATCGATCTCCGTCAATTCGAACGCATGTTTGAACCAGAAACAGGGTTCATCCCGCATTTTCGATGCTTCAACATTGACGGCAAGCCCTTCACCGCGAGATCCGTTGCAGGTAGCATTGCTTGGTATTTCCTATCTGCAGATGCGGACAAACTTGACACCCGACCCAGCATCCAGCGGGCCCATAAAGCCATAAATAACCATGGCTTTAAATACGATTGGGGGTTGTCCGACAAATCTTTTCGCTCGTTCTGGAAGTCGCACGCAGCGACTATGCCCATGCTTTATGTCGAGCAGTTCGACAGCAAAATCGAATGGGTTCTCGATCCAGAATCGGATTCGTTCGTCGATGACCTCCACGAAATTCTGGATTGCCCCGACCTGGTCCAGGATTTTCTAAGCAGGAGTAAATGGGCCACAAGACAGATCATGTCTAAAGTCGACAAACGGGCTTTGGCTGGCCTTAGGTTCCCGAAGTTTCCCGACGACCTTGACGAGACGCCGTGCGATCCGCCTCCCCTTACCAAGAAGGTCCTGGCCGCGCTGAGAGCATAGCGAGGGAACAAAATTGTCATGACGTTTGCGGGTATCCAGTTTGTTGATTGAAATTTCCTCTTAAAATCAGCTATTTAAAGAGTATCTTACGATCCTGAGTCTGGTAAGAACTTAGTCGTTTTCCGTTCGTATGGGTAGGTCGATAGGTTTCCTCTCGCTGCACAATTGTAGTGCAACGCCCCGAAAGAGGAGATCTCAAATGACGAATTTCGCTGTGGGCGATGGCCCGCCGAAGGCGAAACCTCTCGAAGCGCTTCTGCGTCTGAAGGCCGTTATCAGCCCTCACGGGCCTATTCCGGTCAGCAAGTCGACCTGGTGGGAGGGTGTTCGCTCGGGCCGCTTTCCCAAGCCGGTCAAACTTGGGCCTCGTACGACTGTCTGGCGTCAGTCGGACGTTCAGCTGTTAATCGATAACGCGCCTCCCTCTTGGGTTGATTCCAAGGGGACCATGTAATGATCAACAGAAGAACCGACGCTGTCCCTGTTCAGGTGATCGATTTTGTCGATGGCAAGGTGGAGGTGCGAGATCAAATCGAAAACGAATCCCCTTCGGTCTCCAAACTTGGGATAGCGCTTGGTGCAAATCTGGCCAATTTCGGCTCAGCCGAAATAGCATTGCCGCTTGGGGCCCAGGATTGCGTAGACGGCTTTCGCCAGGCGCGTCCCTCCACGGAGCTTCGCCGAGCACTGATGGAATGCCACCGGGAGACCACAACACAGCTTTTGGTGCGCGGTTGGAAGGAGAAAGTGTACTCGTTCGCATCGCCATACAAGCTCTACATCGAGATGCTGGTTGGTGGCGCAGCCGCTGTCGATCATGTGCTGAGCG
This sequence comes from Mesorhizobium sp. CO1-1-11, assembly GCF_020164995.1. Taxonomy (NCBI): domain Bacteria; kingdom Pseudomonadati; phylum Pseudomonadota; class Alphaproteobacteria; order Hyphomicrobiales; family Phyllobacteriaceae; genus Mesorhizobium; species Mesorhizobium sp. CO1-1-11. The sequence goes on along the minus strand of NZ_JAIUHE010000011.1, from coordinate 200,188 downwards.
AGGACTACTTTCGGCAGCACCGGAAGCGTACTCCCTCCCCCGAAAAGGTCGCGCTTATTGCGATGACGGTATTCGTGAAGCCTGAGAAGGAAGACCGGTCCGCATGCTCCGACTATGCGTGCGTACTCGAACACGCTCGCGATATGAATGTGTCGCCGGGCGACCTAGCCGAGTGGCTCTTGGCGACGACACTCAGCATCTGCAAACGCAAGATTCGTGCGAAGCGCAGAACCGAGCAAGTCGGCGTGACCGCGGGTCCGGAAATACTGCAGGCGCCGCCGGTCACGACTGACTCTCTGCCTGACACTTCCAACTTAGAGGTTACCAGCTGGCACACCGACAATGGCATGGAGCAGGTCGTAAAGTTCGAATGCCGCTTGGGTCGGGTCAACGTCAATGCTCTCGCGACCAGCGGTGCGCCACTTGTGGAGTTACTTCGCCGTCTGGTCGAGCAGCTTGAGAAAGCCGCTGTCACGGAAAAAGGACATGAAGAAAATGTTTAGCTTCACCGACGACTCCGCGAACTCGGTACGCTCGGACGTATCATTTCTGAAGGCCCGCAACGTGCAAAAGATCCTGTCGACTGAGGAGCTTTCCCGCCTGCACTCCAGCCGGCTGGCCAGGTTCTCCAATAACCAGATCGACGAGAACCGTTGGGGCCACCTCAAGCAATGTGATGGTTCGGGTTGCGTCAATATCACGTGCAGCGCCACTTGCACGTTTGGAGAGCGTCGTCAGATTAACCGCCTTGTACGACAGGCCGCGATCTTGATGCGTCGCGACGGCCGTCCGCAGCATTTCGTGACCATCGTCGCCCCCGACTACTTTCGGCCGGCCGGCCAGTTGGACACTTTCTCGGTCAACGGTCTTTTCCAGGGCATTCGCCGACGCCTTAGGGCTGCTCCGGCAAACTGGGCCGGCGCGCTGGCCGCAGGTGCTGTCGATATTTCCTATAACCGCGAAGCCGATGGCCGCGAATTTTGGACGCCGCATGTTCACCTGACGGTCGCTGTCGAGGCGGAAAGGGCTGAAGTTGACCGGGTCTTCAAGCCGCTTCGTGATCCCCCGCCTGAATACGTTGGAAGACTATTCAAACCCGTTGTCTCGAAGCCAGTCACAAACCTTCACAACGCGCTTGCGTATTCGATGAAGGCTGAGGTGACGGGACGTCGGTCAATCCTTGATGGACGCCAGAATGTCGACCGAACTGGATTTGCGATCAATGTCGCGGCGAAGTTGGAACACGACCTTTGGCTTCTCGGTATGAAGCCGCGTGATCGAACATTTCTCGCTGGCATGAAGGTGGGGAGAGGAGGGCTTGCGCTGATTAATCAGGCATGAATTTTGTCGTGTTCAAACACCAGATCTTGTCATGTTCACGTGCCAATTTGGTGTGTTCACGCTCCGGTTTGGTGTGTTCAAAGGCACGATTTTGCTGTGTTCATACCTAGGATTTGGTGTGTTCGCGCGCCGACAACGTGCCTTCCCAAGGACTATATATGAGGAGTTAATCACCACTAATGCAGTAACACTACCCCCCACCCCGCCAACTACCTCACCGCACACTTCAACGCTCCTAACCTACACCACAACCCGGGTAAGCACCCCATTTGATATGTTCACTGCATAGGCCACCTATCGAGCTATGATCACCATCAACTCCTGCCCTTGATAGGGTTCATGATCGATAAGCCCGCCCACATGTGACGGGCTCATCACACCAATAAACCTAACCTCAATACAGAGAGCACTGACCCACGCAGGAACGCATGTTCCCGGCCCGTAAAGGGCTGTGCCTATCGCTCACCCAACAAACACTGAAGGAGAAATTTTATGACCATCAAAACCACGAACACGGAACAGGTCAGCCGCAAATAAACTCCGTTCGACGCCGAGGGAACGGTTTCTACAGAGCCTGAACATTGCCCAACCGGGAATGAGGATTCCGGCGCGTAAAGGGTTTTGCCTTCGATCATCAACAACAATAGCGAGGAAAACATGACTGCCCCGACCAGCACTATTCGCCCGATCACCTACTCTTTCGAACTGCTCGACTGGATGTTGGAAAAGGCGATGCAGGCGGGACCTATGGTCCCTGTCGCAGCCACCATTATCGAATTGCTAAACGAAATGGTTACTGAAATTCACGCGTACGGCTTTCTACCTGCCCAAGCTGAACCGGGTGTCTACCTGGACGAAGTTCTCAACGTTTTGTCGCAACCCAGCAATGTTGGCAAAGCGAGTGAAAAGCTTATCGAGTTCGTTCATGACATCCTCATAGCCAGAACAATCCTGGACCAGGAGCAAGAGCTCTATCAGGTGATTGAGCAACTCGCGAAAGTCGCGCGCCTTGAGTCCGCTATTACCTTCAAGAACCTCGAAAACGGCATCAGGATAACGTCCTCCGACGCTTTTATCGCTGCCCACGGCGTACTGATCGACGTTACCGTCCTAAAGCAGCTTCGGGTGCGCAGCGCGCTGCGGCCATGGCACCCCCGCTACGGTTGGGAGGTGGTTGCGAAAGCTTCAATTCCCAAAAAGGCATCGAGCAAGAAGACTCGCCGCGGCGGGTCTCTACTAAAACCGTAGCCGATGACAGCGCGAAGGACACCTAGCTCCTACCGCTGATTAATCACGATGACCACGACGTCAGGCTGGAGACAGACTTTTCGGCGCGTAAAGGGCTGTGCAATCAACTTCCCGCTGCCGGATTAACGGAAGATGCTAGGCGAAATTATTACCTATTCAACCTCCAATCTTAAGGACACAGAAATGAGAAAGCATGTTTCGCCACCGCAAGGTAGTACTAACCACGGGCCGCTGGCCCGAAATCAAAACAGCCTAGATGCGCCATCAAACAAATACGGGATGCAGGGCGACTGATCGGGTGGCTTGCGGACGCGGCCAAAGCTCATGCGCCCATTCGCGACGTGCCCAAGGGTGCGATCAGGCTGTTTGACCCGGTCGTCGCAGAATTTGTTGAAGAAGGCTTCCTGGCTGAGCCATGGGATTGGGGAGAGTGGTTCAACAATGAGTTCTATTGCCTGTACGAACTCGAAACTCAAAAATGCTCCCCCATCGTCAGCTGGCTGGCGACCGATTGCTACGCGGAAATCATCAAGGGCTATGGACCGCTGAAAGCTGACTATTTTGTCGAGGCCCTCGCGAAGGCAGTGCTGCCGGTCGGTGCGCTCGAGATCACCCGTGAAGCACGCTCGACCAAAACTCGGAGCACGATCTCCTTCGAGGCTGAGTTCGGCCTCCGAGTTGCCGTCGACATCACTAATTAGATCCACCTTCCCCCTGCATAGCCCGCTCGCTGAACTTATGGAGGTGACATGGCTGGCTAAGATGACTGCCCAGTAGAGACATCTCGTCATCCTGGTATGTTGCTAACCGCGCGCTGGGTCGCCACGGACACAGGGTCAGCTGCCAGCAGAAGCTTCGACCAAGGCCCTACAGAAAACACCTCAATAGAGCCCGAACATTCCCAACCTGGAACAAAGATTCCGGGCCCGTAAAGGGTTTTGCCTGACGAACCGATAACCGACTTGGAGGAACCATCGTGTCCAAAACTAAAAAAGTCCGCAACATTACTGATCCTCACGAACTACTTGATTGGGTAGTAGACCAAGCTGTCATGGCCGGACAACAAATTACCATGACAGATCCATTCTTGGATAAGATCGATGAGTTCGTTGAACAGGTCCGATCCTATGGCTATCTGCCTGCGGCGGAATTTCCGCACGTTTACTTTTTCCTGTTCCTGAACCGCCTGTCTGATCCTGAGGAAACCCCGGCTAGGCCCAGGAAGGCCAACGCCGATCTCGTTGAGTTGGTCGCCTTCATCGTAGCAGACCTTACGGTATCAGAGCTCGACATTGAACTGTATTCAATGGTCAAGCGCTTCGCCAAACTAGCGGACTTCGATGAGCCGCTTTCGATTGCCGTCGGGAAACGGTCGGTCCGGATAACTTCCTCGGACGCCCTAACGCGCACTCATAGGGTGCGGATCGATGTCGAGGTCGCAAGGCGCTTACGGTACGATGCGAAGGCGTAGCGTCGCTGCCCCAGTCAGTCGCCCGAAAGTATCGCTGGCATGGCCCAAAATTGTCGGCTGGCAGGGGAGGCGTTAGTCGGTAACTAACTGGACATATTGACAAATCGATTGACAGAGGCATAAATTCCTATTATACTATGCGCTGTTCGGACGGTCGATTTTGGCCGCTGAAGGCCGAATTAGGTGGGGTTTGAGCACTTTTCGTTTTGGGGCCTTGAGGCCGGGTTTTGCGCCTGCGGCGTCGCGCCGACACCACCGATCACCGTCCGAAACTCGCACCAGGGCCCCAATCTCGGGGCCCTTTTCTTTTGGAGAACCAAATGACGAATCCAGCAGCCAATGGCGTGGCAACGCCATCCACTTTGCCAGTCCTGATAGTCTTAGGCCTCGATGACGGCGGCAAAGCCCATGCCTCGTGGTTCGGCGAGGCCGAAACCGACGTTGCCGAGAAGGCGGCTGGCATGATGGGCATGGCGGCGCTTCGGGCATCGACAGACGAGCTAAGAGATCTTGCGGGCAAGCTTCCACAGGGCCGTGTGTTCGCCTCCGGCAAGGCCTTCGTGCCGTTCGTGAAAGCGGCAACGTTCGACATGATCGCCGATCACTTGCCGAAGTCGTATGTGTGGCCAGTACGAGCCGCAAAGCCAGCGGTCGAGAAAACCAAGCCCGGCAAAAGGGCCTCAGCAGACGGCGCACCAGAGAGTGGCCCAAGGCGCCCCGACCCGCATCGGCCGACCGACTGGGATAAGATCGAAATCGGCAGCTTGGTGCTGGCGACCGAGGGCGCTTTTCAAGGCTGGTACGAAGCAACCGTCACGAAGATCAGTCCGGAAGGTTTGTTCACCCTTCGTTGGCGTGACTGGCTCGACGCGCCGGCCTTTACGCGCAAGCTGATCCACATTGCCTTGCTCCATCCCGATCATCGGGACTGATCGAGCAGTTCGGGCGGCATTGCTCAGCCTGCCGCCCACTCTCCCCAACACAAATCGTCCACAGGGTCGTGGATACGGCCAGGATGAAGGATTCGATTATGGCTTTGGACTGCACTTTCAGCGGAGCATGTGGGCTCGGTACTCGGCAGCAGCGCATCGCGAGCTTAAATGACAGCTTGCGCAGAACGGGACAAGGTGGGCGCGTCGTGTTGACGGTCGGCATCACCGGCCTTCAGGCAAACGTCCGTGGGGACATCATTTCGGCGGTCGCGAGCTTCGACCGATTCAATGGAGACAACGACCCGCACGGCGAGCACGATTGCGCTGTGATCGAAGTTGGCGGCAAGACCGTCATCTGGAAGGTCGACTACTACGACAAGTCGATGACGTACGGGTCGGATGACCCAGCCAACCCGGCGCTTACTACCCGCGTACTGACCATTATGCTCGGGGAGGAGTACTGATGCTCCGGCGCAACCTTACTCGCCGGGCTCTCCTGGGCGCACTCCCGGCCGTGCTGATTGCTCCATTGGCATCCCGTTGGTCAGGCAACCTGCCCGAAAGCGCTGGCGGCACGTTGGACGAAGATGTGTCGCCTGTGTTGATGAGAGCTATTTGCTCCCACTGCGTCGCATACGCGAAGTGCATGCGATTAGCCCGTGAACCTATTTCGGCGAGCCCTCAAGCAATCTGCGACGCCATACACGCGGAGCGAATGCTTTTGCTCGCCCTCATCTCTTTTCCCGCCCGTAACGCGGCCGAGCGCGATGACATGGCAACATACCTTTCAGCCTTTCTCAAGCCGGAATCTGAACCCGCGGAGCATCGATGCCAACAACTCAAACCATCGAGCGGTGTCACTGTGCTCGATCCCTCCGAGCCTTCCTGCCTGAACGAAGTGGTCCCGGCCGAGTTGACCCGGGCTCAGGCTCCTCGAACAGCGTGCCAACTGGGATCTCTAAAGCCTTTGCTACCAACTCGAGTGTGCTGACGGTGACATTTTCAGAGCCGCGCTCGATTCGACCGAGATATGCCCGGTCGATACCCGCCTCAAGCGCAAGCCTCTCCTGTGAGAGGCCGCGCGCTACTCGAAACTTTCGCAGATTCCATCCGATAGCGCTGCGGGCATTCATGCCCGCCATTGACAATGATTGCGGCTTGACAATCGACGGACTGTCAGTCCCTGATTTCATGCGGACTTCGTATCGTTGGGGGTAATAAATGAACGAATGGTACTACGAGCAAGACGGCACTCATGTTGGGCCGGTGAGCGAGGCCGACCTCAATGTGCTGCTTGCGAACAGGTTGATTGATGCGGGCACGAGAGTTTGGACGTCGAGCTTTGGCCAGCAGTGGAAGCATGCTCACGATACAGAGCTGCAGATGCCGCGGCTAACAACGCCGCCGCCGTTGCCGCCTCCCATCAACCCTATGGCGCAAGCTTCACCATCAGCCGGGCCTCCACCAGTCGCCACTGGTCAGGCGGTGCTTGCTCAACCTGGAGCAGTAACCGAAAAGTGGGCAATGTGGCTGGCCTTCGTTCCACTAATCTTGCTGGCCGTCGAGACCGCGTTTGTAGCCGCTGGCTTTGACCCTTATGGCCATAACGCCCAAGCCCGTGGAATTTCGATCTGGACTGGCATTGCTACGTTTTGGCTGGCATACAAGGATGCGAAAGCGATCAACAACGCAGGCCGCAATCCGCTACGCCGTTGGTTGCTAATCTTCATTGTGCTGACCCCGATAGGATATTTCATTCGCCGTCGGTACGTCGCCGCCGCTCCGCTGACGCCGTTATGGATTTGGCTGGTGGGTTTCGTCGTTTACGTGCTGGGCGCTGGAGCGCTCACCGCGCAATGAAGGCGAACCGATTACTCTTCGCCACTGGCGTCATATCGGCCGCGACCATGCTAATGCCGGGCCAAGCGCGGGCTGCCCTGGATGACAACCTCGACGCCGGGACCGTGGCTTTCGGCATCTTCCTGTTGGTGGTCGCAATCGTCTACGAGCTACCGGCGATCATCGCGTTCCTCAGAGGTCACCCAAACAGGTGGCTGATCCTAGTCCTGTGCACTGCATTGGGTGGCACCGGCATTGTCTGGCTGGGTTGCCTCATCTGGGCGTTTATGGCCATGCACATCAGCAAAGACCCCGGCGGGTCCAATGGCGGTGAGTCTGGACTCAACCTTCTCGCCAACGATGTTCAACGGGTTCGGATCGAGAACCCTTCAGGCATCCAACGATCAATCGTTCAGTCCGCGCACCTTGATACTGTCGACAGACTGGAGCGACTAAAAAAGCTGCTCGATGATGGCGTCATTGACGACGCCCAGTTTCGGCGCATGCGCGACCTGATCGCGGGGGGGCTGACGAACTAGGTTGTGGTGCACATTAAAGCACGTTAAGGTTGCAGGCGTTGAAACGCGAAAAATCACCCCAGCCTTGGTGCCTCAATAGGTGTTTTTCAGGCCATACAGGGGCCGCCAGCGCGCGAAATCGCCTGCGGGGCTGCTTGGTCGATCGAGCCGACGCAATGTTCGGGCCACCCCTCGCCATCGCCGATCAAAATCATCGAAATTGCAGCCTCAGGTAGGCCAGTTGATTTATTGGCTCTCGAGCCGATGGCTCACCGATGGAGTCCCGAAGAGTCCAACTTGTTAAGCCGAGGTGGATTGTCGAGCGCATATGCAGAGTCGAGCCGTGTCAAAGACCGCAGCATTAGCTAAGCTTCAGGGGCATCCAAGCTGCCTGTGGTCCACAACTGCCTGCTTTCTTCTGGGGTGAGTACGCCTTTTTTCTCAACAGCCTTTTGGATGGTCGCGAGCATTTGCTCCAAGCTAAGGGGCGACCGCGCAAGCTCCTCCCGAGAAAGTCCATTGATATGTGGGACACCAAAGTGGCTGGCGAGTTCGCTGATCTGGTGGTCATTTCTGCCAGCGCCGACATTGCTTAAGTGCAGAGCCGAGTCCTGCGACCCCTTCCACGGAAATTCCATCCATCGCCCCGGCGTTTTGACGTAAGTGCTCCCTACGCGACGCCCCATCCAGAACAGCCAGATATCGTCGCCTTGGGGACAGAGCTTCGTGAACATCTCCTCGTCCACTGCTTCTGGCGATAGCGATTTTGGCCCGTAGAGCACTCCCCCCACCCCGGTGGGGAAAAGCATTCCAGCCGTCTCTGCAACGTCATACGTCCACTTGTTGTAGGCTGCAATTTGCCCGTCGTCGTCGAAGGCCACTGCATGGCCTCGGTGGAACACTACAGATCTTTCGTCCGCGCGCTTGACGAGTTCCTCGAGCCACCTTGCGGAATAATAGACATCGTCATCTGCCGTGACGATGTAGGCCGTCGGGAAAGCGAGCAGGGCTGGAACGATCTTTTTGTAAGATCGGATGTCCCGGCAAAATCGAATTTCGAGCCCTTGAGATTTCAGGTACGTCACGGACGCGGGTAACTGGGCCGCATCCTCGGCAGTAACCCACAGAATGATGCGATCTGGTGCAACGGTTTGGGAGAGAAGACAGCGCAACGTCAAATGCAAAGTCGAAAAGCGCTTCGGGTACGACGTCAGGGAGACGATCAACTCCGCAGACAAACCGTGGGGCCGCCCTTTTCGCCTGAGCGGCCATCTTAGGGCGATCAAAGCTTTCGCGACTTCTGGCTTCAATGAACGGACCGCGTCGGCGCGATACTGTTCGAGCCGCCAGCCGAGCCCATTGCGGACCCAAGCAATCGCACGGCCCGGCGCACCGGTACCGGTCCCGAGGAACCATGGTGAGAGCCACGCAGACCGTCTCAACAGCAGGTATATAACGTAAGGGCCAGATACCGCCGCGAGCAAGATAACGGCCTCGTTGCCCACTCCCACCCTGCGAAGAGAGAATTGGAAGAACTGATGCAAGAACATGATGACCAACGACGCCTCTCCGAGCTTGGCCATAGGCACTGAGATTGGTGTTGTAGCTGCGGCTCTCCGCACCAACATGAGCACGGCAAGCGATAGGGCCAGCGCGATCAGGAGACCCAGGACAGGAGGGCCGAAGATCGAATACTTCATGTTGAACTGAATGTCGGCGCCATTGGCTGCTGCGGCGAGCGCGACAACGCCAACTGTTGCCACGAAAAGGGACACGGTGCGAGGTCGGAATTGATGCGTTCGAAGCAGATGACCAAACCAGTAGCAGCACAACGCTATGGGCACCGCCGCGACTGCCCAAGGTGAACGGTTCATCGGCCAGTGGATCTGAATTGCATAACCAAGCACGACGCAGACAACGATAAACCCGACCATCCGCAAAGTGCCTGGACCCTTTGCCCAAGTCGCAGCTTCATTGTAGATGATCTGGGTGAGAAACAAACAAGTCACGAACCAGAATACGCCGAAGTCCTGCCATAGGCGCATACCGCCCAGGATGTCGTTGACCACCATTTCTCGAAGTTCCCAAGGCGCGGGAGCGTCGTGCAGCAACATTCTACGAGCGATCACCGCAAGCGTCAAAAACGACAAAAACGCCACGTACGGGACGAGAAGGCTAGCGACTTTCTTCCAGAAGAGCTGACTGCGGTCTGCAGGCTTGTACACGTAGCCAGATATTACAAAGAACAGCGGCATATGAAAAAGCAATACCGCGTTCGCAAAAATGCCGTCCCACCGACTGCTGCCAGCCCCTGCAATGTGGGCGGACACGACAAGGAGTATGCCCACACCTTTCGCAGCATCGAGCCAAACCTCGCGATTGGTCATGTTGAGCTCCAGCCCTGCATATAAGCAATTCTAGATCAGACCCTTCGCATCCGCAACACGAAATTGTGCGTCGCACCATAGTCGAGAGCGGCCTCGAAAATATTTAAAAACTCGCCTTCATCGAGTCCTCGGTCACCGGCGCTGGTCGAAAAAAGGCTCCTGACGACGGCGACCGGCTTCATGAGATAAAATACGAGGCTACCGGACGGAGCCTTGAGCAAGCCGGGCGAGGCAAAGCCAACCCAGCGGCCTGCCGATGACCGGTACTGGCCGACCGGGCTTGGTTAGAAGGACAGGCGAGCGACAATCTTCGCTTGCCTGACTCCTGGTACGGTCGGCACCGCTGTTTCAGGAACCCGGAAGGTCCTCAGATTATGAGCTTTGGTAGTTGACCCCGGTATGGCAGCCTCTGCGGCGGCAACGTCCCTCGCGCTAACCTGAAGTGACTTACATGCCCCTTTCTCGTCCCAGAGATTCTTGGCAACGACACTTCCTACAGCCGTCGTTATCGCCCCGGGCGCGACATCATTGGGTGCCACCTGCCGGGTGCCTATCAAGGCCTTGATAGCCTCGCCAAGGATTGCCGCGGACTCGGCAAAGTCCACGCCCCGAACTTGATCGAACCGCTTCTCAGTGCTGCCGTCCACAATGCAGTGATGCGCGATGAAGACCCAGTCGTGAATCATGTAGGCTGGCGCATATCCCCAAGGCGAAAGTCCCTTGAACACCTGCGCGATCTTCGGGATCGAACCGCCGTCTGTGTACATGAGACCCGGCTGGATCGTTCCGCCGGGAGCGGCGGTATCCGCCCGATGAAAGACCAGAGGGGGGTCCGGCACAAACAGGAAATTGCCGTCACCGGAACTGTTGCCTTCACCGACCCACATCACGAACAAGCTCCCGGACAACTGGCCCGTCGCGAGCTTCCGATAGTCGACCGAAGTGCATCCAGCGATGAGAATGGCTATAGAAAAACCAATTGCGAATGCCCATCCCTTTGGTTCTTTCAACATCCGGAAATTCCCAGTTCGCGCGCGGCCGCACATCGCATGGCGATCCCATTGCCCTCCGCTGAGAAGATGCGAAACGTCTCGTCGTTGTTGCATGTGGCCGTGATCGACCCGTCGCCGAGGCGGCGCGCATCAACCACAAGGGGAGTGACGTCGGGCGAAAAGTTGTCTTGGATGATCTGCTGGGCGATTTCCGTAGGTTCGCCATCAGGCTCTCTACTAAATTGCGCCAAGGCCAGCGAGGGCAACACTACGCTCAGTCCCAAGGCGGCGGCATATGTCGTCATCTTGCGCGAATGTCTCAACATAGGCTTTCGCATGGGATGCCATCCTTGTCCCGGTCGAGCTTGCCGCCCCATGAACAGTTCTGCAGGTACCAGTTCGCTTCCTCACAAGAGCTTATTTGCGAACAGGTTCGCCGCGGCTCGCATGTATAGCCGCCGCCTTGCGCGACCAGCTTTCTGGTGACTAGGCCGAACGGTTGGTTCGTCGGCGCCGTCCCATCTGCATGCGACGCTCGCCAATCCCAAGGCGCTTGGAAGTTGCCGACCCACATCCCGATCTTTGCCGCTTCAGCGGCCGCCTGCTGCTGGGCGTACGCGCCGTGGCTGTAGCGCGGCCAATCCAGTGCTTGGCCGTGCTCGACCATCCAGGCGGCCACGCTGGCACCGTTGGCGCGCCGGCAGTCCCCAACGAAGCGGCTATAGCGATCCCAGCTGACGAACGTGCATTGCACCGGCCTCGAGGCCGCCAGGAATGCGTCCAGCGCGTCCGCCGAGCGGCGCCCGCAAGGGTATTCGAATCCCTTGGCGTCGTCGCAATATTGCCGGCTCTCGGGCGCGTCGATGCCGTTGAAGCGGATGCGCTGCCCGTGGATCTCGATCGTGTCGCCATCGATCACGGAGGCGACGCCCGCGATCGACGCCGGCTTCGGCCCCAAGTTCGACAGGTCAGATCCGGCAGGCCATCGGTGCGCTGCATGACGAACTGAGCGATAAACAACGCAGCCGCTGCGACCGTGCTCAAAACGAGCCGCTTCGGAACGCTGGCCAGTAAGAGTACGCGCCGCCGCTTGGCGCCGGTCCGCTGGCGCCACTGATCAGACCGATTGTCGTATCGAGACCTCTCCACTGTAAGTCAGCCCTCGCAGCCGATGCCATTATGGTTGCGATCAAGCCCGTTTGGATCGGATGGGCCAACGGCGACCGGGCCTTGCACGACAGGATTGTTCCCCTTGCCGCCCGCGCAGTCCAAATCGACCCGGCTGTTAGGATCTTGGCCCGAAGCAGCCGCAGGAGGTGGTACGCCTCGATAGCGTTGAATCACCCCGGCCGAGCGTTGCCCATCGCCCTCGATGTGGGTGTTCTGGCTGTTCGGATTGAACGGGTCCACGGTCTGCAGCAGCATGTTTGAACGATTGGCGTCACCAGCCGCTAGCGTCACAGTGTCGTAGTTGTTGAGATAGTCGGCGCCACAGCCGCTGACCGTGATGGCAATGCCGAGATACAGCGAAATTCTCTCTCGCATGGGCCCGCACCCCTTAGACCGGAGCCGGGTTGACGCCGGCTGCCCTCAGCTTCGCGGCAAGCGTTGCACGGGTGGCACAAGCGGCCTTCTCGCCTGCAATGCACTTGTTGTTCGCGTCCGACCAGTCCAGCAATGCCGTATTGATCCAGCTGCCAGGTGCGCGGGCTATCCCGTATGGTGTCGGTGGCGCGCCACTAGCCACGGCTGCGGCTGCTGCAACTCCCTGACCATGAGGCGCGCGCTTCCACCCATTGATGATCAGACAGTTCTTCATGAATTGATCTTCGGCGGCCAAGTTGCCGAGAGCGTTGCCAATTCCGGCACCCGCCACAAAGCCCGGCGATCCGATCGCAAATAGCCTTGATCGGCCGAACCCTTTTTAAGTTCGCATTGAGCATGGGCGACGTCGAAACTAGGCCCGTAGCCGATCTGCATATAGTCAGCTTGATTACCCGTCTGGCAGCCGCATAGCACTGCAATGGCACCAAGTGCCATTATTGGATTTATTTTCATCCCCTCGCCCTCCCAAGGCTAAGTGGCAGCATCTATCAAAGTTGATTCTCGTGCAAGCGGTGACAACTACTGTCGTTGAATTCAGGCAGAGTGGAGCTTTTAGCCTCTGCTTTAAGAAGCGCCCAGATATAGGGGTTATTCTCTGCGGGTGAGGGGCGGCCGGGCTGCCGGGGGTGTGCTTAGGTTTGGGGACCGGCAACCGGGCCATGCCGGTGATCCTCCCGGTAGAAAGGATAATGGCTTAATATTAGCATTGTCGCAAATACGTGCATATCCAGCCCGCTACAGCGTGGTCAATCGCGCTTCCCAAGCCGATTGCGAAGCCCAGGAGCAAGCTCGCTGCCATCTTCCGGGCAGCGAGCTGTAGCGGCTCCCCTGGCTGTTGTGAGGGGCGTTCAAGGTGCTGGCGATATCATCAAAGCGTATTTCATGCCGAGAATCTAGATCGAATCGGGCGAATGTGAATCCCCGGTTTGTTCAGGGCGGAACTGGAGCCGATGCCCCGTCATTTGAGGATGAAGTAGAGTGGAATCAGAATAGAAAACGCAGCGAGCGCTGTGAGAAATAAGTCTGTGATCATGCCGTCGCCGTGCGCGATGAACCCGACGCGTCGGTATCACGCAGCCCCGCCCCAATATTGCCCTAACTGACCATCGCGTAATCAAGACAGGAGTGCAAGCAAGCATTGTCTAATATCGGTCTACGTTGGGTCGATCCCCACAACCAATTTCGCCGCCACCCTTTCACCTGCGCTGGTTGATCCCAGCGCACTCCTGCACTTGCCCGCTGCCGAAAGGTGGCAGGCCTTTTTGTTGTGTGGTAAAGGGCCGCCTGAAGCGGGGCGGGCATGCGCATATTTATTTTCGCGGCAGTGATCTTGGTGTTTATGGCGGCCGGCTTTTGGCTCACGGCCGAGCTCGTCATTCAATCAGCTTGATGGCTACTCGGCGCGCTTTTTCAAGGGCTGCGGAACATGTGTCAGCGGCCAAGGTTCGGGAGCTGGCCGCACCACTCCCGGCGGCCTTCCCAAGTGGCTTGCCCGCTGGCTCCGGTCAGCGGGCTTTTTGCGTTTTGGGTCTCGCACCGGTGCCAAGACTACCGTATTGTGCTTGAGGGCATTCGAAATGGGGTTCTTTTAATGGGCTATCTCGTGTTGCTGCCACTCATGGCAATGGCCATTGCCATGAGCCAAGGCATTCCGCCTCATCACGCATTTCTTGTGGTTGCGGGGATGGTCGCGGCCGTCCTTGGCGCTGGAGCGTTGATATTTGGTTTCTTCTATTTGCTTGGCACATTCCACCATGCACCCCTTGCGTACGGACAGTAAACCGACCTTTTCGCCCTTCTGGCCAAGGGCAAACTTGGTCAGCCCGCGCTTTTCTGCCGAGGGGCGCGGGCTTCTAGGTTGGAGGCGCTTGTAGCTCAAACCGAGCGTGGCGACCGGCGATCCTCGGCATAGATCGAGCTTGCCAGCGCGTCTAAGCGCTTGAGGCCCTCACTCGGCTGATCTGAAACAACCATGTCCTGATCTCTTGCGGCTTTGACAAAGGCCGCGAACGCGATGGATTGCCGGCAAGTTCCTGCCTTGGCCTCATCCAGCAGACGCAGTGCCTGTCGATAGGAATGCAACTCCTTGTTCTTCCATTGCCCATTCATTGCCGCTCTGGCTTCGGCGACCGACGAGACGGCCGTTGTTTGGAAGTTCACAAATTTAATCTGTACAGGCAGGAAAGCAGTCAAGGTCAACCCCTCTTTGACGGTGATAAGGCCTTGCAAACTTTTCAGACTGACATTGGTTGCAGTCGCCGCCGGCCTTTTTGCATTGTTCGGCGCGGAACAATCGAGATTCACATTTGTTATCCAGCTATGGAAAAGGCCGAGTCTTGCGAACCGATACCGGATGGAATTCTGCTCGCCGCTGCAATATTGCAGGCGGCTCTCCAAAAGCGATCTACGCCGGCGACCCGCGCGGTCAATGACAAGCCTCGTCCACAGGTTGGACCTCAGTCGCCGCTGGACGAATGAGCGGAACCTAATATCCCTCAGCGGCTTATGCCCCCATGAGCACTCGCGGGATCAACTTCCTCGACAAGTGGCTGATCAGCAATGTGTCAGGTCTAGCCAGTTCGGACGTGATTTCAGTTGCCGAGGCTATTCAGAAGCTTTTCGCCGACGCGAAGGCGATCGGGATCAGTAGCACCGAAATCGAGGAAGAGACCGGCAGCGTCTATGAAACGGTGCTCGATGCCATCGTGCATCATGAAGCTGGTCTTCCAGAGTGACGCTCCAATGCTGGGTAGCGAGGCTGCGACGTGTTCGTCGTCTGCTGAACATAAAGGTCATTTCCGCCTAGGGAATTCGATCACCTTCGCCTCGGGCTTTGGCTCCAGCGGCTCGTGACCAGGGCGCTCGTGCCAGAACACCTGGTGGAAATCGCGCTGGTCAACCCGCTGACCGCATGCCGGGCAATTGTAGAAATGGTCTTGCTCGTCTGCGAGTTCGGCCCCGTGCACCTTGCCACGAATCGGCGGACCGAAGTCGGCGCTTTCGCTCCATGCCAGGAAATCCGGCCGTTGGTCAGGTCCAACCATGCTGTATCCATATACGGTGGACCTCTCCTCATCGACCACTCGGAACCAATGATCCTGCAAAATCCCTGGCGACACAGACTGACCGGCCAACGTCTCTGCTGCCCTCCTTGGATCGGTCTCCACAACGTCACCAGACACCACGACTAAGTCACCGTAGATCTCTTCCACCCGGTATTTCGTCATCGTCGCCTCGTTTTCCGGGTGGCAACGTGGCGCGTTTAGCTTTGTTGCATCGCGCCTGCAATCTGCGTTTGGGAACCATTTTAGCTAAAGCTTATTGAATGATAGGTTTCGTGAGTGAGTTGATGCGTCTGAAATTCATTAAGCCGATGGAGCCCGAACTGGTCGACACCCCGCCCCAAGGCGATGAGTGGATTCATGAGATAAAATTCGATGGGTACAGGACCCAGGTCATCAAGGATGACGACGGGATTCGGCTGATCACCAAGAATGGCTATGACTGGACCGGGCGCTACATCCAGCTTGCCGGCGAAGCAGCGGCGATCGAGGCGAAAGACTTCATCATCGACCGCGAGGCGATCACCATCAACGAAGCTGGCCTGTCTGACTTCCATGCACTGCAATCAGCCATCACGAGCCGCAAGCCATCTCGCGACCTCTATCTGGTGGCGTTCGACCTCCTAGACCTCAATGGCCATGACTTGCGCGAAATGCCGGTGGAAGACCGCCGCGAAATTCTCGAGGCATTGATCCCGACCGGCGGACGCATACAGTTCAGCGAAGCAATGCCCGGGACCGGCGATGCCGTTTATCACCTTGTCGATCAAGCCGGCCTGGAGGGGATGGTTTCAAAGCGCAAGGACAGCAAATATCGCAGCGGACCGACGATGAACTGGCGTAAGATCAAGTGCTATGCCGAAAAGGAAATGGACATCATTGGCGTTCAACGCGAGGCCGGGAAACCTGCGATGGTGCTGATGGCCGACAAAGGCCGTTATGCCGGCGGCGCCTTTGTCACGTTCAAGGCTCACAAGCGACAAGCGCTGTGGGATCGCGTGCAAGGCAAGGTCGGCGGACCTGTTCCGAAGGGTCTGAAGAGCGACAAGGCAGAATGGCTAAAGCCCGGTCTGGTCGGCCGCGTGCGGTTCCTGAAGGGCGAGGAGAAGCTACGTCACGCCAAGCTGCTCGATTTCCGGGATAGGCAATAGCCAACGCGTGCCTGCCGTCAGGAAGGCGGAGGCTGTCGGCGAGGGCGACGCGATCGAATAGCCGTCCCGACTAGGATGGCCAGCTTCGTCTCGGTGAGCTGTGGCTTGGCCCCCCGATGGGCTCGGGATGGTGGAGGCCCGCCTGCCACCTGTCAGCGCCCACGTAGCAGCCTTTTCTATGATACAGTTCCGACCAAGGCGGATCACATGGAGGACCATCCAGTGACTGAGCTCGCATCGGACGTTCGCACCCCGGCAGCCCAATATATCCGCATGTCCACAGAGCACCAACGCTATTCGCTGGACAATCAGTGTGCGGCCATAGCGGAGTATGCCGAGCGCCGTGGCTTTGCCGTGGTCAAGACTTATGCTGACCCCGGCAAGAGTGGGCTGAGTCTAAAAGGAAGAGATGGCCTGAAGCAACTGCTGACCGACGTTGTGTCCGGCCAGCCTAGCTACTCGGCCATATTGGTGCTGGATGTGAGCCGGTGGGGGAGATTCCAGGATACGGACCAAGCCGCCCACTATGAATTTATCTGCCGCGATGCTGGTGTCGACGTGCATTACTGCGGCGAGCCGTTCGAGAATGACGGCAGTATGGTCGCTAGCATAATGAAGAGCCTGAAGCGGGTAATGGCGGGCGAGTACAGCCGCGAACTCTCTGCCAAACTGTCCCGAGCACACCATCAGCAGGCTCGGCTTGGGTTCAAGCAGGGGGGGCCCGCGCCGTACGGGACTAGGCGCTTACTGGTCAGCGACGACGGAACGCCGCGATGCCTGCTCGAACCGGGCCAGCGGAAGGGATTGCATTCAGACCGGGTGATTTACGTCCATGGCCCTCAGGATGAGCTTAAGGTTGTTCGGCAGATTTTCCGGATGTTTCTGCAGAAGCGAAGCATTTCGCAGATTGTTGAGACGCTGAACCACGCCAATATTCCGTCCCCAAATGGCCCATGGGGCTGGGCTAGAGTTAAGGGCGTTCTTCGATGCGAGCTGATGATCGGGAACTACGTCTTCAATCGGACGAGCCGGAAGTTGAAAAAGCCACTCACCCACAACCCTCCGGAACTTTGGATACGCACCAAGGTGATGGAACCTATAGTGGCTCCAAGAACGTTTGCTCAAGCGCAGCGGGAGCTTCATTCGCAACGGATCTATCCCTTGCAGGAAGCGGACATGCTGAAGAAGCTGAAGCGGCTCTTCCGATCGAAAAAGAAGCTCTCACAAGATATTATCAACGAGTGCCCCTACACACCATCCTCGCATGCGTATTCCGCGCACTTCGGCAGCCTCCTGACCGCCTACAGGGCCGTTGGTTTTGAGTGTCCGCCAACTGGCCTACGGGGCAAATACTACTCTGATGATGAACTTCTAGATGGCGTCCGCCGACTGCATGCCGAATTTGGATTCGTCACGATGGCTTTGATCAACGCTGCTAGCGGCCTGCCGAAATACAAGGTTTTCACGAAGCGCTTCGGCTCGATTGTGAATGCCTACGGCCTAGCCGGGTTCCCCACGACGAAGAGCGAGAGGATCGCAGCGGCGCGGCAGCGAGCAAGCGCTAGACGTGAGAATAAGAAGGTTGCCGCAGTATCGGGAGAAGAAGCGCGGCACCCCTAAGAGTCTGCCGAAAGTTTCCATAAGACCGCTTGACGGGCAAGAAATTTGTTCCTTTTCTGTTCTCATGGCGCAAGATCCGATCGACACGCTGGGGAAGGCGACTCGGCACAATTACTTGTGAAGGTGGAATGCAGTTGCGGCAACGTCCGCTACTGCAGATCGGCCGATCTCATAATGGTCTATGGCGGCGGTGTTGATCCTTTGAGGCTGAAATTCGACTGCAACCGGTGCAAGCGCGGCACGAACTTGCTCGACCAGTGGATCCGGTCCAACGTTCCGACGACAGTCGGTGCGGACGTCATCTCAGTCGCCGAGCTGACACAAAAGCTTTTCGCCGATGCCAGAACGCTCGGCATCAGCAGCACTGAGATTGAGGAAGACACCGGCAGCGTCTATGAGACGGTCCTTGATGCGATCGTCCACCACAATGCCGGGTGGGCCGACTGATGGCCCGCTCACATCGGCAGGTCAGTTGGAATTCGGATTGGATCGGCGACATGAAGCCGACCGCTCGCGGTTCGCATCAGCAGCAGGCGACAGCCGCTTAGTGTCGGCTATCCCACCTTGGACGCATGTCAGCCCTTCGCTCACGGGCTGTCCCGGAAACAGTCTGAGGAACTCTGGACGTAAGCCGTCACCCCGTGTCGCCGCAATCTTATGGAACTCCCACAGTCCAAACATTGGCGAATTCTCCCTTAAAATCTGTGCGGGAGTCTGACGTCGGCGTTACTACCCGCCACCCGTTCCTTGCCTTGCTCATGTCATACAGGGGCCTTGAGTAACGTCGTCAGCGCTGTGACCACCTGAGCCATGAAAAAGGGTTTGTGGATCATGATGCTATTCGATACTCCCCCACGTGAAGCAGCGGGGTCGGCGGTGACGTAGACGACTGCAATCGTGGGATTTCCCAGCCGAGCGTATCGGGCAACTTCCCAGCCCCGCTGTTTTCCTGGCCCGAGATGAATATCGGTGACGAGAGCGCTGATTTGCGATGGTTGGCCGTCGAAAACCATCATTGCAATTTCGGCATTGCTGGCGAGGAACACTTCGAAGCCGGCTGAGGCGAGTGCGAATTCAAGGTCAAGCAATATGACCGGCTCGTCTTCGGCAACCAGGACTTTGCAGCCATGCATCGTGGACCGTCCGTTGAGCGTTGGCGCGCGAATCCTTTCCAACAATGAACGGACGGGTATGTTCCAGCCACGGATAGCAGAATCGCTAGGCGGTGTCTTTATTAGTCGGCAGCATCTTCGAAGTGATCGCGAAGGCGATGCAGCACCGCGATGGCAGCTTGGCCGATTGACGAAAAGGACTTGCCAACCGTGTCGGGACGAGGAATATAATCCTCTCTGTTGCGGCGACCCTTCAACGAAACGGAGATCGCCAATGGCCCGGTCCAAACCATCAAAACAGCTTTCGCAGGCTGAAATCGAGCGCTTTCTAGTGGCGGCGGAAGCGCTGCACAAAAGCATCGTGAAGCCGTTTATATCGCCACACTGCGAGCACTACCGTGCCACGCGGATCCTGCATGAGGCGCTGTTGAAGTCTGTGCGGGAAGTGACGGGGAAGGAAGTCGAGTTCATCCAGTGGAATACCACGGGGCCGGTGCGGCCTGCGCCTTCCTCAAGCAACTGATGTGGGCGGCCCAGTTGCCCGGGGTGCTTGGCTTGGGGCCGGCAACCTAGGAGATCACCCCTAAGCCGATGAAGCGCTAACGGGCTCGGCGCAGTCGGCGACATATCCTGTGATAGATTGGCGAGCTATGAAGGTCTCGGGCTGCGTGCGTGAACAGCAGGACGACAAACAGAACCACCACCGCGGATGCGAACCCGGTAACGAGAGCCATCCGCGCAAACGTTGCTGACGTCGGGATGTTCCTCACGAATCAGTAAGTCGTTGATCCGTGCAAAGGCGGCTAACCATCGGGGCCGGCTGCGAACGGCACATTTGCAGCCCGGTGGGCCTCCACCCACCGAAACTAGAGGCCCGCTGCCCGCTCACCAGTAGGCAGCGGGTTTTACTAGCCGCCACTGTCTCTCCCGCAGGCACCCGCTTTCAGCCTCACGCCAGCGCCGCCCTTGACCATCTCGCCGATGCCAAGGCGGTTGGCATCAAGCGGGCGAAATCGACGAGGAGGTTAACTAGCCTCTATCGCACCATCATCGACGCGATTGTGCACTTCGATCCCTTCCTGCCGGAGTGACTATGTCAGCTTGACTCGTTCACAATGCGTTCCCATTTTGGTCTTCCCTTAGGTAATTGCCGGCTCCAAAATGTGCGGACGCGTTTTCGTAAAGACCACAATCCCCGACATGGTTCGTCGGTTCGAATTCGCCCACCCTGGCGAGGTCGAACGGCTGGGCAACAGCTTCCCGCTGTGGAACGGTGCGCCAAGCCTGACCTATCCGATCATCATTCGTGAAGAGCTCTCGACCAGCATGGCCGGATTCGTCTCGGCGCGCTGGGGACTGGTCCCCGGTTGGGCTCGGGATGGTGGCGGGCGGCCGCCACCTGTCAACGCCCGCTGCGAGACCGTCGCCAGCAATGGCTTGTTCCGCAAGGCTTACAATGCGCGCCGCTGCCTGGTGCCGGTCGACGGCTATTTCGAATGGCAGAAGCTGGACGCGTCGGGGAAGAAAAAGCAGCCCTACGCCATCGCGATGAAGTCTGATGAGCCCTTCGCCATGGCGGGCATCTGGGAAGAGTATGCCGACAAGGTCACCGGCGAGCTGGTGCGGACCTTTGCCATCGCCACTTGCGAGCCGAACCATCTGATGGCGACGATCCACGACCGCATGCCGGTGATCCTGGCGCCGGCCGACTACATGCGCTGGCTTGGGCCGGAGCAAGACCCTCGCGACCTGATGAAGCCTTTTCCGTCCGATCTGATGAAGATGTGGCCGATCGACAGCAAGGTGGGTTCGCCGCGCAACAACACCCCCGATATCATCGACGAGATCGGTCGCGGGCCTACTGATCTGTTCGACGTATAGTTTCCGGGCTTTGTAGGCCGCTGCCACGACACATAGGGCCTCTGATCGTAGACCCTTTGCACCCGGCTCGGTGCACTCCGCGCGGGCAACAAGTGCCGTTTGAGCTCAGCCACTTTGCGCATTGAAAAACCTTGCCGGCGCCGAGACATTGCCGACACCCGAACTTCCTAAATCCTGCCAAGCACCACCTGCCCGCCTACCTGAGACGGCAAGAACGTCAGGGGCATAAATTAGTTTCACCGAAGCTAATCCACGTCCGAGATTTTGCCGTTCGTCAGGTGCGTCTCGATCTTGCTGAGCGCCTTCCGTATGACTTCGACCGCCTGTTGGTTGATGGCGAAATCGAAATTGCCTTCCGCCGTCTCGAAAATCAGGACGCCGATCTTCGTTTCGTCATCACCCAGCATGCCAATGCCAATTCCTGTGGGCATATACGGTGGTCTATCTACCATGGGTTTCCTCCTTCAGAGATAGCGTTCCCCATCATCCCGGTGCTCGAAGCAGAACCAATGCGGCTCTTGGCGATGCCGAGCAAAGCCGAACCCTTCGTGCTTCGCGCAACCTGTGCGCTCGCACATGTGCCCTAGCACTCTGGCGCGCTCGCGCGGCGCGGGCGCCACGCCGTCGGGAAGCCTGATTGGTTCGTCGCTCATCTGCGCAAAGATTCCATAAGGCCGCTTGACGGGCAAGGATTTTGTTCCTTTTCTGTTCTCATGGCGCACGATCCGATCGACACGCTGGGGAAGGCGACCCGGCACAATATGCTTGTGAAGGTGGAATGCAGTTGCGGCAACGTCCGCTACTGCAGATCGGCCGATCTCATGATGGTCTATGGCGGCGGCGCTGATCCGTTGAAGCTGAAATTCGACTGCAACCGGTGCAAGCCGCAAGTGAAGATCACGCTCCTAGAAGTCCATCCCGAGCACCTTCCCAAGAGGCTGATGATCCACAAGCCAATGAAGGTGGACGGCAAGATCACCTGGTACACCGAAAGGTTCAGGGGATGAGCGGCGCTTTCCCGGAACGTCGAAAGATGCCCGCTGGGTACCTCTGCAACCTACCTGGCGCGCTTAGGCAGTACCGATGGACAAGCCTTCACAACCCCTCGCGGCCCGCTAAGGTGGTTGCCTTAGACATGGTTGCCCCAGCGTAATTACACAGACGCCGCACAGCCCAGACTGTGGCGGCGCAATGCTTTCGGTTCGCCTGCCCTACAACACTACCTCTGGTCGTTGTACGGTTCCTTGGTTTGCCCTACCTGCCGCGCCAGCTCCGAGAAGGGCGGCACCCCGGTCTCGTCCTGCGAGAGATTGGCGAGCTGCAGCAGCCTCAACGGGAAGCAGATCGCATCCCTGTTGGCCGGCGACATGTCCTCGTAGACCCGCTCTTCGCCTGTAACTGAAGCTTCAGCCTTGCGCAACGCATCGTCGATGGCATCTATCGACAACACCCCATTGTGGACGAGCGCGTTGTTGACGGCCGCTACTGCCATCATCAGCCCCTCGAGTTGCAGGTTGGCGACGTTCATCAGTTGCTCCGTTTGGCTACGTCATTCAACTCGATGCATGCCAGGAGGTTCCTGCATGACTTAGGTCCGCTATAAGAGGTAGGCCCGGAGTTCGCGCACACCGCTTCAGGCGCCCCGGCAGAAGTGTCCGGAGCTGCCCCTTCACATAGCTCACCTGGGCGGGATCGCATCGACATCCCATGCCACTGCCGTGAAGAGGGTCTGCGCACATTCAACCCGCAGATCTTGGAAGGATGCGAGTGGCGGCTCTCCATCACGTCATGGCAGCGGCGCTGAAGCGAGCGCATGGACTCCGAGAGGGGAGTCGACACCAAGGCCGTCAAAAGAACCAGCCAGCCCGGCAAGCCCTCGCTACGCCTCTGACAAAATCCTATAGACCTGCATTCTGGAGCAGCCCAGTGCACCGGCGATCGCTGCCGGTCCGTTGCCTTCTTGTTTCAGCCGCAGAACAGTGTCGCGATCCAGTCGGCGTTTCCCTCCACGATAGACACCCGCTCGCTTGGCCTGCTCGATGCCATCACGCTGTCGCTCTTTAGTGAAGCGTCGTTCCATTTGCGCGACCATGCCAAGCACAGTCAGCACGACGTGCCCCATCTCGCCCCGGGTCGATACGTGTGGATCGAGCACAGTGACGAATGCGCCTTTCTGCTCGCATTCGTAAATCAGGTTGAGCACGTCGCGGGTATCGCGGCCGAGCCGGTCGAGGCGCGTCACAACCAGTTCGTCGCCCGGACGGAGGAAATCCAACACCGTTGCCAGCTCGGCTCGGCCGTCGCGGCTGCCGCCCGACACCTTCTCTGAGCGGATGACCTCACAGCCCTCGGCTTTCAGCTTCGCGAGTTGCGTTTCGAGATCTTGGTCAGCGGTGCTGACGCGAGCGTAACCGATGCGAGCCATAGCCTGTCACCTCAAGGTTTAGGCCTGACGCTACCCTGTCACAAATAGTCGCTGTCAACCCAGATGTTACGCCCGCACGCTGTGGGGGTGTTACGTCACGCGGGGGTATACCCTGATGGTGAGGCGAATGCCGCAATGCGCTCCGGGTACCCGGAGCAAGGTCACCCTGATGTTGGGAGACCTGGGGCTTTAGGGGCGCTCATATTCCACCGGCGCTGATTCTGCTGTATCGCGTTGGGGAAAATTCTTATCGGGCATTATGGTTGGGTGGCGCCATCGTGACTACCATTGCGCAGGCTTATCTCCATACGAACATTAGCGGAACGGATGCCGAGCTAGCCGAGTGGGGTCGTCGGGCGGAGGCGCTTGCATATGAAATCGCAAGTTCCGTGTTTCCGATGGAAGTCGAAGTCGAGATCGTGTTTCAGGTCGGCAGCCTCATATCAAGGGCGCTTGTCAAGAAGATCGGTGCCGGGCTTTTGGCGGCCTATGGGGGTATAGCGATTTACCCCGACTTCAAAAACGGCTTGCTCGAAGCCATTACTGATGCGCGGACATTCTCGGGTGCGTTCAACGAAAGATTTATGTCCGAAGCGAATATTAAATCGAAAGATATCGTAGCCCGCCAGCGCCGCATCGAAACTCCCGGCAGGATCAACCGGGCTCTCGACCGGCTGGAGAATCTTGAACAGAACACCGCAGCGAACCGCGGCTCGCGGTACCATCAGGAACTGCAAGACGCTGTAACTCAACTCCAATGGGGCCTGTCGGACTTAGAGTTTTCCGACCGCCAACAGGCTGTCCAGTTAATAGTAGAATATCATGAGCCCCGCCTTCCCGAACCGCTTCTGCCTGAGCTCATGCGGCCTGTGGTATGGAAGCGGGAGGACGAAGAGTTTGGGCTGGTGGAATCCCGGGCCCACCGTCCTAACGTCAAGTTCTTGGCCAAGCTACGGACTGACGAACCTCTGAGAAGCCAGCTTCTGTTGGAGGACAAGAAGACCAAACGGGACAAGCTCAAACATTAGCCGCGATGAGTGACTCGCCCACAATCACCTCGTTCGCGATTGTCAACGTGGTACTGTTCGGCTTCTCTCTCCTTTGGCTAATCAATTTCGTCGTCTGGAAGACCATCGGCAAGATGAAGAGGTGCCTACCACATTCCTTGATCTCATCTCGTTTGCCAACGCCAGCATCACCTTCGGGTCAGTGATTCTGGTAGGGTTAAACAACGGCGGGTTTCAAGAGCAGGCGGATCCTATCCGGATGGCGACGATGGGGTCGGAATCTGACTAGGGGAAGATTTGCGCGGCTACGCAGAACCAAAACGACAGCAAGCTACCTGGCCTCTATCAGAAGCATGCAGTCGGTTCACGGCCTCATAGAGCCGTGTGCGAATCCCAGCGCGTAGCTCGATTTTGATCATTGTTTTGATCATTGTGCTGAACATTGGGCTATACGTTGTCGCAGCGACTTCGCGGTCTAAGCTCCGGTTGGCACCTTATCGATTTCGTGCGTGTTCTGGCCCTTTCCAATGCTTCTAGCGGCAAGCCAATAAGCGAGACCGCCAGTATGAGGCATGGTCTCCATCAGATGTGACTTTTCATCAGCTAATTTCTCTAGTTTTTTCCGGAGGTTAGGGTCATCCAACGTGGCGTCTATTTGCCAAAACCGACGCAACTTTCCCCGCAACGCGCTGCACCGAACCCCTGCATTGTGAAACTCTCGGGCGGAGCGACCGGGATTCACAAACGTCGCCAGAGCACTCAGAACTGCGGATGCGATGGCAAAATACGCCAAGGTCTGCGGGTCACCTGTTTTCACCGCCTTAATTCCGGTGATGGCTGCTGTGAGGACGCTAGGTATACCAATCGCCCAGTGAAGCATTCTCCAATAGGTCGCTATCTGGAAGCATGCGGTCATCGACCAAAGGAGATCCTCCTCAAGGCGCCGTGCTTCGTTGATGAGTAGCTGCTTGCCCATCGGTCACCCGTATTTCGGAAAGTAGTCGTTGAAAATCAACCGCCAGTACTCGAAGGCAAGCGCCATATCCCCGCGGTCTTCAGCTTCACCGGCTTTCTCAGCTCGCGCGATCGCAGTGTCTATCCTCGACAAGGCTTCGATCTTCACAGTGTCACTGCATGGATAGACATAACCGGAAATTCCGATGGGGTCTTGCATCATGGCCAACCCCTTGGCCCTTAGGCGACGAAGCATTCTAAGGAAGTCAATTGAATAGACTATCGCTGGCTCCTCACTCGCGTATTCGCCAGTTCGCAACTCAAGATAAAAGGATCGAATGCCACCCGTTCGCATGAAGTTCCAGAGTTTCATGAAGCGAATGAGCGGTTTCAGTTTCTTGTCCAGCTTATCATTTATGCCGTCAACCCATTTACCATGCGCGTTGGGGCTGGTTTTCATCCAACCTCCTGCACGATTCGAGATCCCATAAACGTTCGACCCGCCCACGGTCTCGATGAAGTAGCCGAGTGTGATCTCGTGCCTCTCGCCGGCCTCCGTGCCAAAACCCACCACTACGGCAGGATTTCTTATGCTGACGTTCGTGTTGGGAAATCGCTGCGCCAAAGCGTATTTCACACTTTCCAAATCGGTTGTGGAATTCGAATGAAGAATGGCGGCCGGGAGAACTGCCATGTAGTCCACGTC
Source organism: Mesorhizobium sp. CO1-1-11 (assembly GCF_020164995.1). NCBI lineage: Bacteria > Pseudomonadati > Pseudomonadota > Alphaproteobacteria > Hyphomicrobiales > Phyllobacteriaceae > Mesorhizobium > Mesorhizobium sp. CO1-1-11. The sequence continues at coordinate 173,937 of NZ_JAIUHE010000011.1, read as the reverse complement.
GCTAATTCCTCGTATCGAAGTGCCGTGCCCAAATGAACCAGATCGGAAAAATCTCGTCATTCCGAAGTTGGCTTTCAGGCACGCCTCTATACTGGCGCGATGGGATGCTGCAGCTTGGCTTTCTGTCGCCGTAGGTACGAGCCAGGAATGGAGTTGATCGAACGCTGCTGACACTGTCGTCGGCATTGATTGTAAGTCCCCAAGCGATCGGCGTGTTTAGCACAGCGTGCTCGCAAACTGCGAAGGATCGGGGAGTCGCTTCACAGTTATCCTCAGTTAAGTTCTCTACTCAACGATTGTATTATATACCCACCATACTGAAAAGTTCGGTGCACGACGGAGGAGTTCAGACGTGGCCACACTGCCGAAGAAACCACCTACACAGAAGCTCGGTTTCGTAGTCGGCCCTATAGGTGGCAATGACAGTGACGACCGAATCCACCGTGAGCGGCCGGTCTGAGGCGCAAAGCGGCCATTGGGCAACGAGGTCGCTCATAGCCCCAATAGCTGATCGTCGATCCAACTCCCGTGTGCCCCGGCGAGAATCCACTTAGGAGACATCTTCTAGATCGTGCTGGCAGCGCTTCATTTTTTATCGAGGTCTCACGGCATCTCGCGTATCATCCATGCCATGGACATTGTCACACCCGCAGCGCGGTCAGCCATGATGGGCCGCATCAAAGGCAAGGACACGAAGCCCGAGATGGCCGTTCGCAAGCTTTCCCATGCGATGGGCTATCGCTTCCGCCTCCACCGCCGCGATCTGCCGGGAAAGCCCGACCTTGTCTTTCCGTCACGAAAAACAGTCGTTTTCGTCCACGGTTGCTTCTGGCATCGCCACGAAGGCTGCAAGTGCTGCTATAGCCCCAAGTCCAACATTGAATTCTGGCAGGGAAAGTTTAAGGGTAACGTCGTCCGGGACGAACGCGTGCGAAGGGAGCTTCAGGGCTTGGGGTGGAGGGTAGCAGTCGTTTGGGAATGCGAGGTTGATGATCTGCCTGGCTTGAAGTCAAAGCTCCAGGCATATTTGGAATCATGACCGCATCCGACCACCAGCAGATTCGCCGAAACAAGCTCGTTCGCCTGCAGACCGGCGCGAGCCCGCGCGCACTTGAAATCTGCTCGGGTTGCGGGGGGCTATCACTCGGACTGAAGACTGCTGGCTTCGAACTTTCCGCGCACATCGAACTCGATGCTGAAGCCGCGCGAAGCTATGCGCTTAATTTCGGCGGCGACCGCGAGCCTGATGACGCTTGGTCGAAGCCGCGCGATATGGAAGATGTAACGGCCGCGAAGCTGGTCAAGGATCTGGGGTTCGAAACATCAGCTTCAAAGTCCTTCGACGTTCTTGCCGCCGGCCTGCCGTGCCAAGCGTTCGCGCGAATTGGGCGCTCCAAGCTACGCTCGATTGCCGGCCACGAACACGCGTTTCAGAAAGACCCGCGCGCTTCGCTCTACCGTCGCTTCCTCAAATTCGTCGAAGACACGCAGCCGCTGATCATTCTCATCGAAAATGTGCCGGACATTCTGAATTTCGGTGGTCACAACGTGCCCGAGGAAATCTGCGAGACCCTCGAGTTGTCGGGATATCGCACCGGTTACACAATCCTCAATGCGGCGTACTACGGCGTACCCCAGGTCCGGGAGCGTCTCTTCATCGTCGCACTCGCCGATGTCCTCGGCAAAGCACCGAAATTTCCGGAACCGCTGCACTTCCTCGATCTGCCGCGCGGGTACGAAGGCTCTCGTCGTGTAGCCCTTAAACATGTTGACCCCGGAAGCCACCGCTTCCACGGAATCCATATCCCCTCGGCGGACCTAGCCGATGCCGTCGGCGCTAAAGCCGCGCTGGATGACCTGCCGAGGATCAAGGAACACGCCAGCAATCCTGCCGACATAAGACGCCGCAAGCTCTCGGAAGTTCTGCCCTATCGGGAGCTGGCTACCGGCCCGTCGGCGTATGCACTGAAAATGCGGAACTGGCCCGGCTTCGAAACCGCCGATGGCGCCAACGGCCACCTCATTCGCCTAACCCCGCGTGACTTCCCGATCTTCGCGGGCATGAAGCACGGTGCCGACTATCCGCAGGCACGCGCGCTTGCTGAACAGATGTTCCAGGACGCACTGATCGCCCAGGGGCTGACGCACATCAGCAAGGAGTCGAACGCCTACAGGGATCTGCGTGCGCAGGTGGTCCCGCCTTATGATCCGGAGAAGTTTCCGAACAAGTGGTGGAAGCTTGATCCGTCGAAGCCCTCTCGCACATTGACCGCGCACATGGGGAAGGATACCTACTCGCATATTCACTACGACAGCACGCAGAAGCGGACTGTCTCAGTGCGCGAAGCAGCACGGCTCCAGTCGTTTCCAGACGGTTTCGTCTTTGCCGGCGCGATGAATGCTGCCTTCCGTCAGATCGGCAATGCCGTCCCGCCGCTACTCGGCCTCGCAGTTGCCCGCGTCCTCAAAGAGCAGCTGACCAGTCGAACCGGCAAGAATAAAGAGGCTTCTGACCGGCAGGCGGCGTGACATGTCGCCTCAACGTATCATCGAGATTACCCCGGAAGCACCGGCCCTCATCACGTCGCTGAGAGGCCTGGGTTACTCGCCTGAAACGGCGCTCGCCGATCTGATCGACAACAGCATCACCGCGCAGGCTCGCTCCGTCGAGATTGACCTCCAATGGAATGACGGAACGCCAGTCGTCGCAATTCTCGACGACGGCAAAGGCATAGATGAAAAGCGCCTCGCCCAGGCACTGAAACTCGGCGGACAGGGACCCGACAGTCCCCGTGAGGCATCCGACCTCGGCCGGTTCGGCATGGGGCTCAAGACCGCCTCCCTCTCGCAGTGTCGTCGAATGACCGTCATCACCAAGGCCGACGCGACCCTTAGTGCCATCACACTTGATGTCGACACGATCACCACGCGTGGCTGGATCGCGATCGTACCCGATCCGCTTCCGACACGTCCGTTCGTGGCGGAACTCGCGCAGCGCCCGTCCGGCACCCTCATCGTCTGGGACCGGGTCGACGAACTGAGCGGTCTCGCGGGCCTCCAGAAAGAAGCTTTCTATCTGCGCATCGAAGAAATCCGCGCGCATCTCGGCATGGTGTTTCACCGCTTCATCAGCGGTGACGCGTCGCGCCTTTCAATCACGCTCAACGGACGCGCGATCAAGGCGTGGGACCCCTTCCAGACAACACACCCCTCAACGCAGGAGATGCCCTCCGAACGCATTCGTCACGCGGGGGCGTCGTTCACTGTCAAACCCTATGTGCTTCCGCACCGTGACCGTTTCGAAAACGATCGGGACTATGAACTCGCAGGCGGCCCTGGGGGCTGGGGCGCACGGCAGGGCTTTTACGTTTATCGCGGCAAGCGCCTGCTGGTCGCAGGCAGCTGGCTCGGCCTAGGCGGCGTTCGAACCTGGACGCGCGACGAAGCGAGCCGCCTCGCTCGCATCGAAGTCGACCTGCCCACCGGACTTGATCGCGACTGGCGAATTGATGTGCGCAAGTCCCAGGCGCGTCCGCCCGGCGCACTACATGCCCGTTTGACTGCCATCGCAGGACGCTCCCGCGAAGAAGCTCGAGAAGTGTTCGCTTTCCGCGGCCGGGGTCCCCACCATCACGGCGCGCGCCACGATGTACCCGCAGTCTGGCTGGCTGTGCCGAGCGCCAAAGGCATTCAGTACCGCATCAATCGGGATCATCCCGTTGTTGTCGCATGTCGTGCGGCCGTGACCGGCGGATTGCGCCCGCTTAACGCCGTACTGTCGATCATCGAGCGCAGCGTTCCCGTGGAACGCATCTGGCTCGACGTGTCGGAATCTGAAGGCGCCGAAGTCCCTACCCTTGACGCCGACGATATTGCACAGCTGACGGAACAACTCGTCGAACTCGGCAAGGCTCTGCCTGCCAGCATGACGACAGACCAGCGCATTGATGCACTTCTACTAAATCTTCCCGGAGACCTGACACAGCTGCGAACGGAACTAACAAGAAGACTGGGGGGTACGCATGGCTGATGCTGTCGAGGCTCTCGCTCTGAGAGCGCGGAAAATTCTGCAGATCCAAAAGGACCTTGGCGACGAGATCACGCGCGAAAGCATCGCGAAGATCATCCGCCTGGATGCGCCCATCTTCAGCCTGACCACGAAGCAGATCATCTCCCCCGAACAGCTTGAGGCGGCAACGCGCTTGCTCTGGACTATCTTTGTCACCGAACAAGGGCCAGCGCTCTCGCTGATCGACACATTACGACCGGCCGCCTGGTATGTCGGTGAGCGACGCCAGCCGGGAGATTTCATGCGGCGCTACCTCAACAAGCTTGAGGAAGACGGATGGCCAGAAGAATCCGTTCTGCAGCTCCAGGACAGCACTGCGAGAATCCTTGAAGTAATGGACGATCCCAAGCGGCCCGGCAGCTGGGACTGGCGCGGTCTTGTTGTGGGCGACGTGCAATCAGGAAAGACCGCCAGCTATGCCGGCGTCGTCAACCGCGCTGCAGACGCCGGCTACCGGATCATCATCGTCCTCGCCGGCATGCATAAAATTCTGCGCCTGCAGACGCAGAAGCGCTTCGACAACGACTTCCTGGGTTATGATACCAATCCGAAGACCCGACAGCCCAACCAGCCGATGCGCATCATCGGCGTCGGTAATTCAACGCGCAGCTGACAGTCGACAGCCTGACGATGGCTGACCCGAACGGAGACTTCAATCAACGCATCGCCGACCAGCTCAGCTTCTCTCCCGTCAACCAGCCTTGTGTGTTCGTCGTCAAGAAGAACGCGAAGGTGCTGGAAAACCTCAACGGCTGGATTTCGCGTCTGCCGGGGCCTGCGAAGGCCGCCCCAGTCCTCGTCATCGACGATGAATCCGACCAGGCGTCAGTCGATACGGGCGACCAGCCGCTCCTGGAAGACGGGACGTTCAGGGAAGAATACGAGCCCAAACGGGTCAACGGTGAAATCCGTCGTCTGCTGATGTCCTTCGAGCGCCGCGTCTACGTGGGTTACACGGCAACGCCGTTTGCAAACATCTTCATCCATGACGAACGATCGGCGAAGAATTTCGGCCCTGACCTCTTCCCCTCGACCTTCATCGTTTCGCTCACGCCGCCCGATGACTATTTCGGCCCAGCCGCGGTCTTCGGTACGAACGATGACGCGGACAACCCTGGCCTGCCTCTGGTCCGGCCGCTTGAGCAGACCGAAGAAAACTGGATACCGGAAAAGCACGACAAGACGCTCAAGCCCCTGTTCAACGGCCAGGATGTCATTCCGAGAAGCCTGGAACGGGCAATCGACGCCTTCCTACTCACCTGCGCGGCACGCGCCGCCAGAGGGCAGGAAACCGAACACAACTCGATGCTTGTGCATGTGTCGCGATACGTCGACGTTCATTCCGGGGTTCACCGACAGGTAGAAAAGTACCTGGTCGAAACGCGCGCCATGATTTCCAACGCCGACCGCGAAACACTCCAGCGCCTCAAGTCGGTGTGGGAACTCGACTACCTGCCGACGACTGAAAAAGTCAGAACAACGGTATATGGGCGTAATACATTGCCCGTGACCTGGAAACAGGTTCTGACCAAGCTTCCGGAAAGCTCAGACAAGATCCAGGTCATCACGGCCAATGGCAAGACGAAGGCCGACATTGACTACGACGCCTACAAGAAGACTGGTTACTCCGTCATCGCCGTGGGCGGTGACAAGCTTTCTCGGGGACTTACGCTCGAAGGGCTCTCAGTCAGCTATTTCCTGCGCATTTCGCGCCAGTATGACAGCCTTCTGCAGATGGGGCGCTGGTTCGGCTATCGCCGCGGGTTCGCCGATCTGTGCCGGCTCTTCACGACTTCAGACATGGAAGACTGGTTCCGGTACGTAGCGACCGCGCAGAAGGAACTGCGGGGCCAGTTCTATGAGATGTCCATCACGAACGCGACGCCGAAGCAGTTCGGCCTCAAGGTCGCGGTGCATGACATTCTCGAAGTCACCGCAAAGAACAAGCAGCGTCACGCCGAAATTCACCAGAGTAGCTACGCGGGTGAGGGCAAGGTCCAGACGGTCATGTTCCAGGACGCAACGACTATTGAGCGCAACGCCTCGGTGACCGATGACTTCCTCGTCGCACTCGGTGCCGGAACGGACAATCCACGCCGTCCGGGACCGGGTAACAAGAGGGCCTCGGGCACACTGTGGACGGGCATTTCGGGCCAGGACATTGCAGCCTACCTGAAAAACCTGACCTTCCCCCCGGAAAGCCAGCAGGTCGATGGCAAGAAGCTTGCGACCTACATCAGCGATCAGCTGGCGATGAACCCCCCCGAGCTTACAGACTGGACTGTCTACCTTGCCACTGGCGATGAAGAGCCCGTTGATCTCGGTGACCGCCGCATCAAGTGCATCCTGCGTTCACCCCGGGAATCCAGAAACGGCAAACCCATGCCGGGCGACCGTTTCATCATCGGCACCGCCCTCAGCCCGCTTGATCAGGCCATCGATCTTACCGATGAGGAATTCGATTCTGCGCTGACCATGACCAACAACGAACGGCTGACACGCACCAAGCTGCCGACGGATGTCCCCTCTGGTGAATTCATCCGCAAAGCCCGAGGCACGCGGCCGCAGAACGGCCTGCTGATCATCTATCCCATCGATCCCGTAAAGGCAGAGGTCGAGAAGACTGAACGCCCCGTAATCAGCGTCGTTGTCAGCTTCCCGGATAGTGATGCGGCCGACAAACGCGTGTATCTGATCAACAGCGTCCGTCAGCGCGAGGTGTCATGACCGGCTGGCTTGTCGCACTGAACAAAGCTTGGGATACGCTCGCAAAAAGCGCGCCAGTTTCGCGTCAGTATCGGTCCAAATTGATTTCGACTGAGGTTCCTCTTGATGTCCTGGCCGCAATGCGAGCCACCGACAATGCACCTTGCCTGATGTTGCAGACGGAACTGCGTCCGGATGCTCTCTTCGAACTCGGCGGCATGCGCCTCAGCCTCATGCCCGACACGACGGGTATATTCCTGGTGCTTTCGCTCGAAGACAGTTCCAGACGCGATCTCTTCGCAACGATCTGTGCCGACGTGGTCAGTGCTGCAGCACTGGCAAATCGTAATGATGCACTAGATCAGTTTCTCGCACGCCTGGACGCTTGGCGACAGTTCCTCCGCGATCGACGCGACGGTCTCTCAAGACCCGAAACCGTGGGCCTGATTGGAGAACTCATCATTCTGGACCAGATACTCACATCCCACGCTAACGGCCTCTCGACCTGGCAAGCACCCAATGACGGATTGCATGACTTCGTAGATGGAGGCCATGCTCTGGAAATTAAGACGGGGCTTGGACCTTCATCGACGATTACAATTTCCGCTCTGGACCAGCTTGATGCTTCCGGCCTCAGCCGCCTCGATCTCATGCATGTCAGGCTGATTGAGACACCGGAAGGAAAGCCCCTGCGGGATTTCATCTCTGATATCTCCACCCGTCTGCCGAATGATACAGGGCGCCGTGCCTTCGAGAATGCGCTTCTCAGTCGTGGCCTGATGCCCGATGACGATGTTGCGCGCGCCGTGCCCAGGGTTCAGCTCCGCGCCATCGAAAGTTACCAGGTCCAGGAGAACTTCCCGCGCCTGATCCGTGCAAATCTTCCCGTCGCCATTACCGACGCCACCTACTCGCTCGATGTGCGAGCCATCGCAGGCTTTGCCACCGATACGACCTTCGTCCTTGAAGCGTTCATTCAAGGAGACCCGTCATGACAGATGATGTAGTAGCGGCATTCTCACAAGAAATTGTCGCCGAGGTCGACGAAGGCCTCACGACCGACGCACCCTTCTCCCAGGAGGTGTTCACTCGTCTCGTCCTTGAACGACTAGAAGATGCCGGGCACCTTGAATCGACGTTTCCGCTCTACCAGGAAGGCCGCGTTAGAAACGCGCTCTATCGGATCGATGGCTACGCTTTTGACGAGGAGCGCTCGCGCCTTGACCTGTTCACGACCATCTACAGCGGCGAGCTTCCGGCGGCAAAGCTGCCAACTGCCGATGTGACAAAAGCCATCGAGCGCGCGCTTCGTTTCGTCAGTGCGTGCGTTAACGGCTTGGCAAAGGACCTGGAGCCGTCAAACACAGACGCAAGCGATCTGGCCCGCCTGATCGAAACGCAGGCCAAGGACCTGGCTGTCGTTCGCGTGGTTCTGCTTACCGATGGCATCGTCGGCAGTCTGGCCAGCTCAGCGCGGTGGCGGGATCGCGAAGTCCTGTTCGAGGCATATGACATCGTCAGGCTTCAGCGCGTCCTCGGTCAAGGCGAAACGCGGGCCGATATCGCGGTGGACCTTGTGGCACTTACCGGCGACGGCGTTTCCTGCCTCCATGTGCCCAGCCATGACGGCGGCTATGACGCGTACCTTGCAGTTCTACCCGGTGAGGCCCTTTCAAAAATCTATGAGCGCTACGGCGTTCGCCTGCTCGAACTCAACGTCCGGGCATTTCTCGGCCTTCAGGGCAGGAAGAGCGTCAACGCCGAGCTGCGCCGCACGATCGTCGAACAACCGTCCATGTTCCTCGCCTTCAATAACGGGATCGTGGCAACAGTCGATGATCTCGAACTCGCCGACAACGGCGCTGGCGGAACAGAAATCATATCCTTGAAAGGACTTCAGGTCGTGAATGGCGGCCAGACGACGGCCTCCCTTCACCGCGCGCGCCGCAAGGAAAGTGTCAGCCTCGACAACGTCTCGGTTCCCATCAAGATCATCAAGGTGGGCGGTGCCGACCTCGGCGAAATGGTCTCCTCCATTTCCCGGGCTGCCAACCGCCAGAACACCGTGCAACTCGCCGATTTCTCGGCAAACGATCCTTTCCACCAGAACATCGAGACGATCGCTAACAATACGTGGCTCGACGACGGCAAAGGCCGCTGGTTCTATGAGCGGGCTCGCGGCTCCTACATCGCAGCCGAGCAGAAGGCGGCGTATCGCAAGACGGAACAGCATGCATTCCGCACGCAGACGCCCAAGAACAGGCGTCTCAGCAAGCTGGACGTTGCCCGCTATCTCGCCGCCTGGGGTGGACTTCCATACCGGGTCTGCCTTGGCGGCCAGAAGAACTTCCAGCATTTCATGCAGCGACTCAAGGATGAGCCTCAGGGGGCCATCGGCGACGCATGGTTCAAAAAGCTGGTTGCACTGGCGGTTCTCTACCGCGCGACCGAGAAGAAGGTCCGAAGCATGAAGTTTCCGGCCTACGGAGCGCAGATCACAGCGTATGTCGTGGCCGGTCTCTCCCACAGAACTGGAGGCAGGATCGACTTCAACCGCCTCTGGTCTCGCCAAGCTATCAGCCCGGAGCTGGAACAGCTCATTGAAACCTGGGCCCCGCAGATGGATATAGCAATGCGCACGTCCGCCGGTCAGAAGAACCCCAGCGAGTGGTACAAGAAGGACGAATGCTGGCAGGAAATTCAGAAGCAGCTTCCGCCTATCAGCGACCCGCTTCCTCCAGAGCTATCCTATGTCTCGGCGAACGCCGAAGATGGTCCTATGGTCGCGCCGATGGGCACCACGCATTCCGTCGCGGACTACGACCGCATAGCTCTGTGCATGAAGCTCAACGGTGCTATCTGGCTCGATGTGGCGGAGAAAGGTCTGAAGGCCGGTGTGGTACACTACCGCGTGGCCGCGATCTGCCGAACACTCGCTAGCTATGCGGCTGGCGGCTGGGTGCAGAAGCCTTCACCGAAGCAGGCAAAGCCGGCACTTGAAGCTGCGTTAGCTGTCGACCGCGCGGGGATTGTCGCAAGCGGCCTTAACGAGCCGGCGGCTGAAGCCAGTTAGGCTTCTTTCGGAAATTCCTCTTCGAGCCATGTCTTGACGGCGGTCACACTGCCTCGGCCATTTCTTCGCAGCAGCTCAACAATGTCCTTGGCAGAGAGGATCAGGATCGGGTGCTGATCTTCCTTGATCTCCTTATACGCCAGGAGGTCAACGCATGACGTGGTGACCAGAACACCAAACTGCCGATGTCTGAGATGGGGATCAGCCGGGACATGTCCTTTACTCCGACAGCGGTCGGCGGCGAGTAGCACGTCGCCTCAAGGGCGAAGGGTTCCGCTCGGAGCGGTACCGACACGCAGCTGGCCTACAGCATCTCGACCTCCGTCACGCGATGGTCGCGTTACGTCTAGGCCCGCGATGTCTGGAATCACGAGCCGCGCAAGTGCAGCGGCACAATGCTCAAAGGCGTGGGGACGGCCCTTGAAATACTCGCGGACAAGGGGCGTCGACCACATGGGTTCCGCGCGGAAGCTTTTTACAACAACGCTGCGAGGGTTTGGCTGTTCAGGCAGGTTACGGCGTGAGCTTGCCTAGCAACACCAGGCTGAGCCTAACGGAAAACTCATGCATGCAGATCGGCTCTGTATGACCGCATTGAGGCCTCGTTCTTGGTGTTGGAACGTCTTGGAGGAGGCACATTTCAGGGGCCAAAGCGACAGGCAAAATTTCGGGTAGTGCCGATAGGTTGCGAGGGTGGGATCGGCCAGTACCCAACTGGCAGTCCACCACTGCTACCTCGTCGTCGCGGGAACTGTCACCTGTACATCAACCTTTTTAAGCTGAAGCCTGTCACGGCACTCGCCATGATCGCTCCGATTCGCTAGGTCTGACGTGATCGATTTCACGTGGCCTAGTCTAATCATCGAGTTCGCTGATGGTATCGATCTCGGGCGCGTAGGAGTGCCTGCATTACGTGCGCAATGTTCGGGGAGAATGTCACATGGAGTTCACGTCACACCTTATTGATACAAAGATCATGGGCGTGAATATCGGTGCTGAGTTGACCGTGGGGGAATACCTGCGCTTCGCACCGGGCATTCTCGACAAGAACGAGTATCAGCGTCGCCGAGTCAAGAGCTCGGGCAAAACCTATGACTTGCTCCGTAAAGATCTGATTCAGGGCTGCGTTATGCCTCCGATCATTCTAGCCGTTACCAATGCGTATGGCGGCGAGCTAGACGCATTAGTCCGTGGTGCGATAGCCGAAGGCCCGCGGTTCGACGCGTGGAATCAGATCGAGGATTTCATTCGAAGGGCAACCGCGGATGGCGAGCTTTTAATCCTGGACGGCCTTCAACGATCTCTCACGATAGAGGGAATTGGCTCAGGTCGGGACGTCGATCTTAACTCTGAAGAGAAGCTGGCCTTCTTCAATCACAAAATCCGAGTCGAGGTTTATGTTGGCCTATCAAAGACTGGCATCCTGTATCGTATGCTGACGTTGAACACAGGACAGACGCCGATGTCGTTCCGGCATCAGCTGGAAATCCTGTACTATGACTATGTTGACAACGACGACCTCCCAGAGGGTATTTCGATCTTGAAGGAGATTGACGAAAAAAGAGCACGTGGCGGCGGCCGTTACAAATATGCAGATGTGGTCGATATGTTCTACGCCTTCTCCACGGGTTCGCCCATGCCCTACGACAAGCAAGCACTCGTCGGTGAATTGCGAGAAATGAACTTTCTTGAAAGCTATACCTTCCGGCCTGAGGCCGACGACATGAAAACGTTGCTTGTCCTCTATCATGATTTTGTCGCCAGGATCATGGATCGCGCCGGCGATTGGAGCGCGACAATCGAGGAAGAGGGGGGCTTGCTTCGCCCCTTTGGTACTAATGTCCCTTCCATCTTTGCGCGACCACAGCCGATGGCTGGCTTTGGCGCAGAATGTAAACGCTTAGTTACGAATGGTATAGTCGACAATGTTGAGACCCTCAATGAGATTATAACCAAGCTCTTTTTCTCTGAAGATCCGTCTGTTGCTCTTGAGCAGTTGCTGCAAGTGCTTGATGAAATTGCCAAGAAAGCGAAACGAATCGGTGACGCGCAACGTCTATATTTTCAACTCGCGATTCGCGCGCTTTTGCTTCCCGAGAGCGAAAGCTATCTTGATCTGTCGAGATGCTGGCTAAGGGGGCAGGAAAATTATGAGATGATGTACGCCTGACATGGCTGCTGCCGACGACTTTTTTGACCTGTCCAAGGATGAGGTCGCCGAGCTCGCCATCGAGATCAGCGAGACCGACGTAGGCTGCCGTGTTGATTCCGGTGCCGGCCAATTGTTTGAGGTCGTGAATTGCACGGTACCCGACGAGCGCCGCGACCCGTTGCTTTATAGCTCTTTCGTTTGCCAGACAGCCCATGTCGGTGAACGCGAGACTCGTGTGTTGGTCGTTCCGATCACTGGCGCCACGCTAGGTTATGTCTTCCCAATCACCGCGTTTAGAGACAGCGAGAATTTCCAAGGGACATGGCCCCGCCGCTTTGCGGACGTTGGGTTTCGATACGCAACCACTTTTACCGCTCTTGCGAACTTCGGCGCTGCAGTTTCGATCGAATCTCTGCGCGATCACACGCTTTATCTCGACCAAGTTTTCGACGATAGGCTCTCCATAGCAGTGCTGGGAAACGAGGCGCGAGAGGGCCTTTTCGCCGACCCCGACACGTTAGAACTCATGCTGTTCAAACATGGGGTCGGCATAGTCAACTCTCGTCTAGAGATCTTGCAGACTCCGGTTCCGTCGCCTTGGAGCAACCGAATCAAGCTCACAAAGCCTGGGCCTCTCGTGGCGCGAGAGGCTGCGGTATTTCTCAGCTTACTGAAGAGCGCTGACCGAGACCGAGTAGGCGTTGGTGCATTTATGCATCTCTACCAAGCGCTCGAGTTTTGCATTGACCACATATTTGGCTGGGGCGTCGAAAGGATCGCGCGGCAGCGGCTCGACACATGGGAGATGAAGAACCAGCTTTCTCAGATCACGGGAGAGCCGTACCGACTTTCGCTTCTTGATGCCGAATACCTTCGGACGTTATCGAGCCGCGCCACCTTGAATGATCTGGCAGATGGCTGCCGTGATTTCTTGAGCAGGCTGAACGTCGAGTTTGATGGCAATACGCCCTGGCACAAACTGCTCTATAAGTGCCGCAACATCATCGTGCACAATCAGATCATGATGATGAAGGTGCCGAACGTACCACTCCAAACCGTAGTCAATACCCTTCGGACTGCCGCGATCGAAATTCTGTTCTGCTTCGACACGCTGCCCGCCGAAGAAGCCGCCTGACATTCGGAGTTACCGGCCCATTCGAAACAACATATGTGAAGGCTTAGTGCGGTTATCGGCTCGGGTCCTCCAAAATTGGGGGTTCAGTTACGACCGGCAAGAATGGGGCGGAGCAGGACCTAGATGCGCAGCCTGCAATGTCAGCTCTCAGGAAGCTGCGATGGCCGCCGCAATGACCGACATGCTGCGCATTTCGGTCCGGCAACGGAGCGTCGTGCAGGCCTGGGTCTGTCGATCTCCGCGACGCGCCTATTGCGTTATTTCAGGTGCCGAATGATCTTGGGTCCCGAGGGGCTGCCGGCACGAAATGGCGGGCGATTTTTTTGAGACTTTCAGCATGAGCGATCCTACTCGACCGAACTTCGTGACGAAGACCGACGTGGTTCCTGAGCTGTGGCAGTTCATCAATGGGCTTCGTCCAGACGATCTAGTTGCCGAACTGATTCAGAATGAGATTGACGCGGGTTCTACCCATACGATCATCAGCTTCGAGCCGGATCGCTTTACGTGCACCGGCAATGGTGCCCCCGTCGACGATGGCGGTTGGAAGCGGTTGAGTTTTCTTCGGGGTGCGGGCGATCTTGCCCCTCGGAAGGGAAGCATGATCGGCGTGAAGAATCACGGCCTGAAGGCCTGCTTCTCTATTGGGGACGACATTTTCATTCGATCAGCCGGGCGCTATGCCCAACAGACGCTCTACAAGTATGGCTACGACTCTGCGCCCGTGCCCGGCGCAAGCGAGGAACCTCTCGACGATCCGACTGCACCAACCGATCGCGGCACCATAATCGAGGTGAGATACCGCAAGCAGGCAATTAGGGTGTCGGCCGGCGAAGAAATCACGCTGAAGGAGTGCGATCCCGAAATTATTGGTTCGTTGTTCGGAGCTGCAGTCGTCGACATCCCGCCTCGCTTCATCGGTGTCCTGGCGCCTGGTGCGAACCAAAAGTACACGGTAGAGCTCCGTCACCACGAGAAGGGCTACGCAACGTTCAACTTCGAGAGCACCCGACCAACTAAGGCTGGCTCGCTAATTTCTTGCGTAAGGAAGTGTTCGGTCGAGGCGGAAACCGAAGCGCAGGTAGCTGCTCCGATATCCGAACGTGTTTTCACGACAACCGTCGCCCCGCCAGCTGCGAAGATCGACTTCCCTTCGTTCTATCAGGAGGAGCGTCGGGCTCGAATTGAGGTGTCCTGGCCCGAGAGCAAGACCGGAAGGCCGCTCCCAGAACACGGTCGGCTTAGGTATCCAATCGCGTATGCTGGGGAAGGTGAGTATGCCACCACCGGACTTGGGGTTCATTACTCAGCGCCTTTCAAGAGCGATACCGAACGACATGGACTAGCGGCCGGGTCTAGCGACTGGAACACTGCGCTTGTCAAAGCGTGCGACGAGCTCCTGGTCGATGCGGTCAAGCGCTTCCTGATCCCCAAGGTAGGCGGGAAGGCGTTGGACCTCTTAGTCGACGCCATCAGCCCTAATCTGGCAAGGACCACGCAACTGGTTGAAGCTTCAATCAAGCGATCGGCAATCCCGTTCGCCGACCGGCGGAAGAAGCGGAAGGGGGCAGGTGGTCCCAGCTACCGGTTCGTAGTCCCGCTCGCATCGGCCAACCTATCGGTCGTCGACTCGGACCTGGCGGCGGTGGCACCCACGGAATACGAGCACTTATCATCAAGCGTGCATCCCGAGATCGTTCGGCTAATCGCGAGCCGCGATCTCGATGGGTATGGAGACACACACGTCATATTCGATGAGACGGACGCGCTCCTCCGGCTGTCTCATGTAAACCAGAACCCACGGTTCCCTTGGGTGAGTGTTTCAGCTTGCCAGGAGTGTCTGCGGAGTCCGAAGGCAGTTCGACTGCACCTGGACGCAATCTGGAAGACGGTCGCGTACCGGCGTACTCAGACAAAATCGAAGGTGGATGCCCCCTTTCACGACAAGGTGATCCTTCCGAGCAATGAAAGGAAGACGTACTACACCGCGAACCTGCGGCTCGGTGCTCACCTGCCATCCGGACTACCGATTGACTTGTCGCCGCCGCTTGTTCATCCGGATATCGCGGACCATCCACTGCTTGGACAGCGGGGATGGGATCTCAAGACCTACACCATAGACGAGTTCCTCGATCGGTTCTTGAGTGCCGAGCGACCACCCGACGTCCGGTTGGAGATGTTCCGTTGGGTGGAGCGGAGCGGGAACGAGATACCGGTCCGTGCCTGGACCTCGATCCGAGAGCTTCCAATTTGGCCAGACCAGAGCAGCGGTGCCCCCGGTAGTCTGGATGAGCTTTGCAAACCGGCTTCAGCGATCGTGGAAGAGATCCTCGATCAGGCCATTCGGGTGCCGGCTCAACGCGTCTTGGCTTTGGTCGCGCCGTTGAAACGCCGTTCACTAGCACTACCGATCCGGACTGTCCCCACATCGGGCGAGATAACGAATTGGCTCAACGCCAGCATCGATGGACTTCCATTCGATCGCCCGCTTCTCGACAACGAGGTCGATCGACTCCGCCTATTCGAACGGAATGCGCAGACCTTGGCGCAGGATGCTCGTCTCTTCGCGACGCTAGAAGCCCTTGCGCCGCAGATACCCGCTATGAACCAAGCGGGCCGGCTTGGGTTGGCCTCGGACTTCGTTTCCGCAGGAGATTTTGGTGCCCTCAGTCTGCGGCCTGAGTTCCTGATCGACAGGATAGGCACAGACCTCGATCGGGTTGTTCCGCCGATGCCGGCCCCCACTTCGCAGATGGTTATAGAGTCGCTTCGAGAAGACCCGGAGAACCAGAAGGCTCTCATACCGCGTCTGCGATGCCTCGGGGAACTCAACCCAGACAGCAAGGCAGGCCTCGGCGTAGCTGACATCACTTGTATTCCAGCACATGGGCGTTTCCGAAGGCCAGACGCTCTTGCCTTCAAGAGCAACCGAGGCAACTTCTGGGGGAAATGGCGCGACGAGATTCCGGGCCTCGCTGACTCGGAACAGCGGCTATTTAAGAGAGCCGGTGTGATCGCAGCCGAGCCGAACGCCGCCAGTTCGCAGGCATTCTTCTCTTGGTTGGCAGAAGATGGCGCTCGGCTTGGGCAGCACCTTCAGCAGGTTGTCCGACAATTCGCTCACGACGGCGGTCCCAGCAGCTGGTGGGACGTGCAGGACCAGTTGCCCTGCCTCGCCGTCCAGATTGCGACTGGCTTCGCGCTAGTCTCGCACAAGGACGCAATGCGAAGTCCGCCTAGCTATTTCCTCAACGACTTTCCCGAGCTCGGAGAATCCATAGAGTCTGCCGGCTTTCCAGTCGGGCTTGTGGTGTCCCAGATAGAGGGCGTGAGATCTCCTATTTTCGAGATCGTCAGGAGCGCTGGTGGCCATTCGCTGAGAGCCAAGGCCGGTGCGCCGCGTCAGGTGCGTGGATCGGGGGCTTCGACCGTCCCGCCGTGGGCGATGCCGCTGCTCGGCGCATACCGAACCAGACGAGCCGAGGAAGATCTGCAGAAGGCACTAGTCCAGCTTGGCATTCCAACGGCCCTGGTTCGCTCTCGGTGGACCGCCAGTCTCGCCGCTATACAACGGGTCATAGGTGCCGACGAGGTGATCGCTACCTTCAAAATAGGCCGCCATGGATTTGATGCGAAGGTTCGCCATGCGTTTGACGAGTCCTCGGGGACTCTATGGCTGGCGCAACGTGCTAACCGGGAGATGGAAGATGCCTTCTTCGACGCTCTCGCGGAGCGAGTGTTTGTAGCGAATGCACCGGCCTACTGTGCCGCGGCCCTCGAGCGCGCCCTGCACCATCAAGTGCATGAGGTCCGGAAGCCCGTGCAGAGTGAAACTGCTCCTGAGGACGAGGAACCCTTTGATGACGATGAAGGCGATCTGGGCGAAACGCCTGTCGGCCATCATGATTGGAGACCAGATCCGTCGAAAAACATTCCGGCGCCCACCCCCATAAAGGATTTACCGAAGAAGAACGCTTCAACAAGGAACACGGGAAAGCGCAAGCATCAACGGGCAGCGGTTCCCAACGAGGCTGAGCACATTCATAATTTGAAAGAGAGGCAGTACGCTTGGCATTGCCAAGTCGCCCTGGCTGGCGACAAGCCATCGATCCTCGCGCCTAAACGCAGCTACGCTGAGTTCCAGGAGAACCGAAAAAGGCTCATTGATGCGCATCACCCTGACCTCGTTGAAGCGGGTGGCGCACGCCACGCTGGTAACGTCCTAATTCTGTCGCACCTGTCTCATCATCGCTACGGGCGACACATTTCGCGTCAGAGCATCACCGAAGCTTTGAGGGCAGGCGGCGTGCTCCGAAGCGTCCAGTACGGCAGCGGGAAGGAAAGGGTCGTGGTTGAGGGCGTCGTGATCACCCTCGACCTACCTGCGATTGGCGAAAGGGTGTCGTTGTTCTTCACGGACGAGCACCGTGAATATTGGTTGTCAAAAGCGGTACAGCAGCGGCAACCTCATCTCGGAGAATAGGCCCACAAACTGCGCCCACACCGTTGCAACGGATGGGAGCTTTCCGTATGGCCGGAACGAGGAGCAAAGCTGCCGCCCCGTTGAAACGAAATTTGGCAATTAGCGTCCACGGAAAGCCTATAACAGCCATCTCAATTCACAAAATTATGTGGGGTGAAAAGTGGGTTTATCTTTAATCATTTTAAAATTTGGAAGCATTCCAATAGCTTGATCAGGCAAATGGCGGAGAGAGCGGATTCGAACCGCTTCCTGGTCGGTTCGTTTCGGTGTGAATACCCATTTCGCACTTTTCGCCGTTTCCGAGGATCATCCAGTGCCGACGAAGGTTCGCGTTGAGACGCGAAGTACGTGTCCCGCACTTCAGGGTATACCCTCGCGTGGCGTAACCTGGCCGGGACCGCATGACGTAACATCGGGGTCCGCAACGCCAATTTGTGACACGGTAGCGTCAGGCCTAAACCTCGAAGTGACATTGGCTTCGTCGCCGTCGCGTTGGTTGAAAAGATGGTCGGCTGCCGCAATCGAGCGGCGGCCGGGGAGAGCTTAGCACGCAGCTCGTTCTCTACGTAGAGGCAGCGCCCCTGCGTGCACCAGATTAACCCAATGGCAGCTTTGCGCCTCATGTTGGTCGTAGCTTAAGACTTGCCTCTCCCTAGAAGCAGACATTTTGCGGTGAGGTTTAGATTTGGCTTGTGACCGCTCCAGCTCGGCAGTCAAAGATCGGCGTACATCCGCGCCGGCTTGATATATTATACATGCCCTCGGCGGGCCGATAAGATCGATGCCATGTGTCGTTCAGACTATAGCTTCCTTCGAACCAACGTAAATTCGTCGCGGTGTATGCGAACCTCCACTAGCAGGTCGACGGGACGGGGCCTTTGCAAATTTTCGAACGCGCTTAATACAGTTGCGGCTAGGGCGCTAACATCGATTTTGGGTCCTCAAAGCTTTACTTCCGCGATAATTTACTCGAAGACATGCTGGCAGACGGATAGTTCATCAATCTCCAGGCGTCGACCGCTGCTTCTGGGAAGCAACGCTTAAAGCACAATTTAACATTTAGCCAAAAGTTCTTCAGACAGAAACGAGCAAAACGCGAGTCTGGCACCTAGGCACGCAGTTGATATGGCGGCGGGATCTCCATCAATTTGCGTCAAAGCAGTCTTGAGCCCATGCCACAGATGACCGCCTTCGCCATGACGCAGGAAGCCGGGTGCCTGTCGCGAGCGGCTTGCCAGCTGTTTTTAAAGGGCTGAAGGATTGCGCTCGCGCCCAGACGACTACCTTCCAACACGTAGCTCCAACCAAGCAGCGTACCTTGATCAGCATCAATATTCAGGATGCCAATTGGTGGCGGAACAACTCCGAATTGCCCTAGGCTGCAAACTCATAAACAGACTACCGTTTTGTGATGTGTTCTGATTCAAGGCTTCTTTTGGAGGCTTGAATGAGTCGTTGCGAACTGAGCGATTTTGAATGGAGCGTGATCCAGCCAAACTTGCCTTCCAAGGTTCGCGGCGTGGCGCGTGTCGATGACCGTCGGGTTCTCAACGGCATCCTGTGGCGGTTCCGAACCGCCTCGCCCTTGGCCGATGTGCCGGAGCGCTACGGCCCCCTACACCACCTGCTACAACCGGTTTGTTCGATGGCGCAAAGCCGGGGGTCTGGGATCGGCTTTTGGCGGCGGTTTCCAAGGCTTTCGACGATGACATTGTTATGATCGACAGTTCCTGTGTTTGCGTTCACCAGCACGAGGCCACGGCAAAAAAGGGGGCTCCGACCATGGTTGCATGGGACGTTCCCGTGGCGGGCTCACCACGAAAATCCATGCGCTTGTCGATGCCGAAGGCAGGTCGATCGATCTCGTCCTGACGGCAGGACAGGCGCATGAGGGCAAGCCTGCCGCTGCCATGCTGGAAACGCTCAAGCCCAATGCGATCCTGCTTGCTGACCGTGCCTACCACAGCGACGCGATCCGAAACCTTGCAGCGCAAGGCGCTTGGGCCAATATCCCGCCCAAGAAGAACAGAACCGGCAGCTTCCCGTTCTGCACATGGGTCTACAGGCAGCGAAATCTGGTTGAGCGATACTTCAACAAGCTCAAGCAGTTCAGAGGCATAGCCACCCGATACGACCGAGACCGGCTCAACTTCCTCGCTGCAATCAAATTCGCATCAGTCCGTATCTGGTTGCGCCATTATGAGTCTGCGGCCTAGATCATCGGCGAGCGCGTGCCTGCGCCGGCGCTTGTCCCAATCCGACAGAACATTTTTTTCGAGGTTCAATCAGCTTGTGCTGAAATGGTTCCGTATTTCTCGGATTTCCCGTTTGCCAGCAGGTCAGATGTCTCTGCTAGTGCTGTTCTTGCAAAGTCCCAGTCGAAAAAATTCTCTTCGGGCTTCAATACTTCCAACGCCGACTTGAACGTCAAGGCCGCATCTTGAACTAGACTATGTTTATCTTCCCATAAGCCTAGATTGAATAGAACGACACCAATGTTGCACTGGGTCATAGCCCAATCGAAGGGTAACTGTTCACGTGTCCGCACTTCTAAGGCAGCACGAAAAGCTGCCAGCGCCTCCGCCATATGTGGCGCCCAGTCGTCCTCCCAGAGGCCTACGCTCGAGTGTGCTACGCCAAGATGATGTTTCGCGTCACCCCAACCCTGCGGATCCCGTTCGCGCGACCTTTCTTGCAACGCGGATTTGTACGAAGTGACCGCCTCTTCGAAATAGGCAATCTCATCCTCGCGCTCGCCGAGAAGTTGGAAGACCCGTCCAATGCTCTCTTGAATTTCCACCCAATCGGCTGGAACGTTCTGACGCGTCCACACAGTAGACGCGGCCCGGAATGCAACAACCGCTTCCTCTAGCCTGTCAGTGCCCGTTTCTCGTTTGCTGAGAGCATGGAGAGTGACGCCGAGGTTAAACTGCGCCTGGGCCCAATCCATCGGCACGACGTCTGGCGTCCAGACCTCTAGTGCAGCCCTATAGGCGGCTAACGCTCTCTCCAAAAATATTGGGTCGTCGTCTCGCCTGCCCAGTCTTGAAAGCGAGGCGCCCAAATTAAGCTGTGTATTACCCCAGCTAAGTGGCGCTTTCTCGCGAGGACGCGCCTCCAAGGCCGCCAAGCAAGCCGCAACCGCCTGTTCAAGTCGCTCAGTTCCCTTTTCACGATCACCAAGATTGGCAAACGCACTGGCTAGGTTTGACTGAACCATCGCCCAATCTAGCGGCGCCGACTCGCGAGTGAATACACCCAATGCCGAATTGTGCGCGAGGATCCCCTCCTCAATAAGCATGGTATCGTTGTTGATTTCACCCAGTCTCGCAAGCGATGCGCCCAAGTTGTTCTGTGTTGAAGCCCAATCAACAGGGACCAGATCTCGCCTCCGCTCCTCTAAGGCTGCCCTAAGAGCCGTGATGGATTCCCGCAGTAACCGAGACTGATCAGACTCCCGTCGAGCAAGCATAGCAAGCGCGTTGCCTAGGCTGTTTTGTATCGCGGCCCATTCAAGAGGCACTCGCTCCCGCGCACATTCATCTGCTGCAGCACGAAGGATAGCAATTGAGGCCAAGAGCGCTGGATACTCGCCCTTTTTGTTGCCACGGTCGGAATACTCCTGGCCTTTTTTGTGTAAGAACTCGCCCACCTCATCTTGTGTTATTCGACCTTCCTCGTGTGCAATTTGGCGAAGCTTCGCCACAACTGCGAGTGGTCTGACACCTAGCTCATCGAACCGTATGGCCTCCTCCAAAAGCCTTATGCGCCGCCTAGTGTGCGCCATTCTGCGCTCGTCTTCGACTAGTGCACCGCGCTCTAACTCTGCTATCAAAGCTGCCGATGCATCACCGCTGCCATCACGAAACAGACGCTCTGCTTCGCGCCGAGCAGCCTCGAAGGCTTCGTCCTCGTTCGTCCTACGGCCAAGTTCGGTCCTGGCTGTTTCAATCCAGTTTTCGAGCCAGCCGACGATGTCTTTTTGGGCGACGCTTTCGCCCCCAAGCCGAGCAACTATGTTCTGCACTGCGCGTTGGGAGATGCCTTCTTGGAGTGCTAAGGAGAATATCCCTCCCTGGTTGACTATCGCTAGAAGGCTGTCGAGCTTGACGCTGTCGAGCTGCTGTTGCGAACGAATAGTCTCGGTTTCAGTTCGGATAGCCTTTGCCTCGACGAATACGCGTTCGAGGCCAATCTCCACCACCTCAGTGCGCTGCCTAATACGTGCGAGCTGTTCGGCCGTCCAAATAGACCTGAAATTCTGGTTCTGCTTGAGTCTCGCTGCACCGTCACGAACGAAAAGATCGAACCAACCCTCGCCCTGTCGTCGAAAGACTGATTGGAAAAGCGAGGGTAGCTCGGTTTCCAAAGTTCCTGTCTCCAAAAGCAATTCCTGCAGCGCTAAGCTTTCAATCTCTATACGTGCTTGTCGGGCTGTCTCAGTTATATCCTCGGGGATTGCTTTGCCGCGCGCCGACAGAGCTGCGTCGAAAGCCCCAGGCAAATTGATGAATACGTCGCGCTCGAGTTCGCATGCGGCACCGCTACCGCGCCGTCCGACACGGCCAGCTTCACTAATGAATCTCTGAACCTCGCGCGAAAATCGGTCTGCGTTGGACCGTCTCTCGCGATCAGGATCATTGCGGCGAGCGTCATTGAAAAAATGGAGCACACTATTGAGTGCATCCAGATGGGATTGGCGAAGCGCTAGCAAAATATGATGATTTTCATCGACGCCTGAATTCTTCCGGAAGAAGGCTGAAATTAACCGATCCCCTTGGCTCTCAACTATTTTGTGAAGTACATTGCCACCTGCACCGGTCATCAAAGCTCCGGCGATCGCTGCAACAGTCAACGGTGCAGATGCACTCGCGGCAGCAAGGGCGGCTCCCGCAACGCCTAAGGTGACACAAGTGAGATAGTCTCTGAGCATGCTAAATTCCGAGCCGCATAATCTCCTTGACACAATGATCAAAACGGATGCTTTCGTCTACTAGCATCGGCGATGGCCGCCGCCGGGCAGGGTGGTTACGCCGGAGAGACTGCCAAGTCGATACTGCGACTTCCACCATCTTGAGGCCGTAGTGAGCGCCGCAACGGACTGATCAATCAACAATCGTGCTGTTGGGGTTGGCTCCTGGGCCGCACGAAACTATCAAATGGGGAGGAAAGTGGGGAAGGCTGCCGCCAGTCAGAGATCATGAATCGATTCAACATCTTGCTCAGAAAGGACTGGCGGAGACGGAGGGATTCGAACCCACGGTACGATTGGCTCCGGCCAACCGGCGTGTAGGCCAACGCCGGTGACGACCCAGGCCAAAAAGCGGATCGCAATCTTGTGCTACTTTTCTGTAACGCATGGTTTCTTTTAGAGATTTTGGTAGGCGATGCAAGGATTGAACCTGCCCCACCGATGTGAAGGGCGTGCTGTCTCGCGTAGATCATATATTTCGCATGCGCCCTTCAGTGTAAAGTCGATTATCACACTATCGGACATGCCCGGGGGGTTTTAACGTCAACTCATGGGCCAGCAGCGGAATGGCCGCATCTGAAATCATCATACTGTAAGCTGCCAGTCCGCTCTCGGCCCCATTCCAGTCGTTCCGACGAGACCTGCTAATCGAGAGAGAGGCAGGCGCTTACGTGATAAGTTCGAATTTCAAGACTTACGATTTGTCACGCATTCCGTCGATTTGATCGGCCCACCATTGCATCATCTGAACACGTTCTTCCCAATGGTCGCCTCGATGGTAAGCACGCCGCACAGAATCAGCATCTTTGTGCGCGAGCTGCCGTTCGATTGAATCGACCGACCACTTGCCGCTTTCATTTAACAACGTGCTGGCTGTGGCGCGGAATCCATGAGCGGTCGCCTCTGCCTTTGTGAATCCCATGCGCCGCAATGCTGCGTTGAGTGCGTTGTCGGACAACGGCTTTTTCCCAGATCTGGTGGAAGGGAATACCAAGTTTCCCCATCCTGTTATCGTCTGTAGGTCTTTTAGAAGGGCGATCGCTTGGGCCGGTAGCGGCACTCTATGCTCGCTGCGCATCTTCATTCGAGCGGCGGGTACTGTCCATAGCCCAACCGTCAAATCGAATTCCTTCCATTCCGCCTGCCTTATCTCACCTGGCCGAGGAAACAGTAGCGCGGACAATTCAAGAGCCATGCGAACTTCAGGCGTGCCTTCATAAGTGCGGATTGCCCTGAGAAGGCCCCCGAAGGCTTTAGCATCTAGAAATGCGGCATGGTGCTTCGTCTGCGGGCCAGCAATCGCTCCTTTCAGCGCTTGGGTGGGATCAGATACGCAAAGGGCCGACGCAATGCCGTAACGGAACACACTGCCGATAACGCCACGCATTCGCCGGGCAGTCTCCAGCCGACCGCGTTTCTCTACCTGTCGCAGAGCCACGAGTATTTCGGGCGCCGTGATCAGATTGATCGGGCGGGAGCCGAAGGTTGGACGAGCGAGATCGAGAACCCATTCTGTTTTTACGATCGTAGCTGTAGCCCGCCCTTTGCGTTTCTGTAGAGCAACATATTCGTCTGCGACCGCGTCAAACGTATTTGCGCGCGCCAAAGTCCCTGTAATTTTGTCGAGGCGCTTTTGGGCACTTGGATCGACGCCCACTCCCAGAAGACGTTTCGCATCATCCCTTCGCTTCCGTGCCTCAGCTAACCCCACATCTGGATAAGCGCCGAAGGCGAGCGTCTTTTCTTTGCTATCAAACCGGTACTTGAGACGCCAAAGCCGGGCCCCTTTTGACGTCACCAGAAGAAATAAGCCGCCGGCATCGGCAATTTTTCTATCCTTGTCGCCCGGCTTGAGTGCGCGAACGGCAGCGTCCGTAAGGGTCATTGGGGGTATCGCTTCGATTTGCTAAGCTCGATACCCCCAACGATACCCCCAATTTTGCTGAATGCAACTGGACATTGCTGGACTTCAGCGGCCAACGTGGCCAGCTAACTACCAGATTTCCTGCCATTGTTGGTCGAAGGTGGGCGTCGTTGGACGAGGTAATGGTGCCGCTTAGGTGACTCGAACACCTGACCCCATCATTACGAATGATGTGCTCTACCAACTGAGCTAAAGCGGCCCGGGAGGCCAAGGCCTCCAAGATGGGCAGGGTGATAGACTCAACCGGCCGCGAATTCAAGATGCGACTTGGCAAATCATGCAAGAGCCGCGCCCCGATCGAAACCGGCGTTCTGGCGTCCCTGCATGCCCGGAATCGCCGACATGTTCCGATTTTGTTTGCCGGAACATCGTGAAAATAGACTTTGGACGGTCTGTCGAGGCAGAATGCGGCTGCCCGCCCGTTGATTGATTGGTCGCCTGCGGCTAACCATCATGAAAGCTTGGGACAATTTGCAGAGGGATCTCGCTTGGACGCGATCGAAAAAGCGATCCGGAACGCCCTGGAAAAGGGCAATGCCGAGGACCGTGCGTTCCGCGAGAGGGTCTATCGTTCGGCCTTCGCCGCGCTCGACCGCGCGCTTCAGGCCAATCCCGGCGTGACCGTGGAAGTCGCCATCAAGCGCCGCAAGGCAATCCAGGCAAAAATCACCGAAATCGAATCCGAGTACCTGCCGGCGGTGCCCGGTGTTGCCCCGCAGATCGACGCGCCGGCGGTCGAGGCCGCGGCCGGCGCGGCGCCCGCGGTCGAGGCGGGCCCAAGGGCGTCATCGCCCGCTGTGACCGTCCACGGTCCCGGGCAGCCCGCTTCCGACGCACCGCGTTCGCGCGTGCTGCCGGTGGTTCCCGACATCATGCCGGATGCGACCCTGCCCGGTGCGCCAGCCATCGACATGTCGGTTCCAGCCTCTTCCGGTGCCGCCACGGAAGTCGCGCCCGATCGCGATGAGCGGCGCATTCGAGGCCGGCGGCTGCCGCTGACCGCCATTTTCTTCACGGTGACGCTGCTCGCGGCGATTGGCATCGGACTGTACTTTGCCATGCAAACCGGTGTGTTCAAGACCGCCGCGCAGCTCAATACCGCGCCGCCGGAAGCGCCGCCGACCGTCGAGGACGACGATTTCACCCCGGCCGATGGCGCCAACGCGCCGGCAAAGCCCGGTGCCGCGGACCTGTCGCGCGACTGGATCAATGTGTTTTCACCGTCCGACCCGACGCATGTCGCCGCTCCGTCCGACGCCAAGGCCGAGGTGATGAAGGACGACAGCGGGCCGTTCCTGCGCATCCAGTCCGGCGCCTCCGGCTCGGCGATCGCCTTCGATGTCGGACAGGGCGTGCTGGAAAAACTCGCCGGCAAGCACGCCGTGTTCGACATCATCGCCCGGGCCGAGGACGGCAAGGACACGCAGATATCCGTCGACTGCAATTTTGGCGAACTCGGCGATTGCGGCCGCAAGCGTTACGCGGTCGGCCAGCAGAAGAACGAATATCTGTTCGACGTGAAGTTTCCCGACAAGCATCCGGGCTCGGCCGGAACCATCGCCATCAATTCCGATTTCGACAAGCAGGGCAAGGCGGTCGACGTCTACGAGATCCGTGTCTCGGTCGAACCCTGAACTGAATTCGTTGCGACTGACACATTGACGGTCCCTAGCGGTCGAGCAGCGCCTGCAGGGTTTCTATGCGATCGGCCTCGTTGGCCGGCTTGTCCCAGCGCAATCGTGAAATCCTGGGGAAACGCATGGCCACACCCGATTTGTGCCGGGTCGAACGATTGAGTCCCTCGAAGGCGACTTCCAGCACCAGGCCATTGTCGCGGTCGGCGCGCACCGAGCGCACCGGTCCAAAACGCTCGACGGTGTTGTCACGGACATATTTGTCGATCTGCTTCAGCTCTTCATCGGTGAATCCGAAATAGGCCTTGCCGACCGGCACAAGTTCCTCCTCGCCCTCGGCTCCGGACCAGACGCCGAACGTGTAGTCGGAATAGAAGCTCGAGCGCTTGCCGTGGCCCCGCTGGGCATACATCAGCACCGCGTCCACGGTGTGCGGATCGCGCTTCCATTTGAACCATGGACCCTTCGGCCGGCCGGCGACATAGGGCGAATCCCAGCGCTTCAGCATCACGCCTTCGATGATCGGATGCGGCGGCGCGCGGCGCAGGTCCTCGAGCGACTGCCAATCCGTGAACGTGACGAAGGGGGAGAGATCGAAGCGGCTCGGGTCGAGCGTCCCGATGAAGGCTTCGAGCCGGCCGCGTCGCTCGCGGAAGGACAGTCCGCGCAGATCCTCCGTGCCGATCTGCAGCACGTCGTAACAGCGCATGAAGGCTGGATATTGCTGCTGCATCTTCGGCGTCACCATCTTGCGATTCAGCCGCTGCTGCAGGTCCGAGAAGGTTCCCGTCGCTTCTCGCGGATCGCCGACAAGCAATTCGCCATCGAGCGCAGCGGAAAAACGCATGGCGTCGGCGAGGTCTGGAAAGGCCCCTGAGACGTCGTCGCCGGTGCGCGAATAGAGCCGGCGGATGCCACCTTCGGCTACCGCCTGGACCCGGATCCCGTCCCATTTCCATTCCGCCGCGTAGTCGGCGGGATCGAGCTTTTCGAGGTCACCGTCACCGACCGGGTTCGACAGCATGACTGGGCGAAACAGCGCCAGCGCCGTGTTGCGCGGTTTTTCGGCCTTGCCTTCCAGCCAGGCGAAAAGCGCCGTGTAGGGCGGCGATAGCCCATGCCAGAGTTCCTCGATCTCGGCGACGTCGACCTTGCCGAAATCGGCCAGCGCCTGTTTGGCCAGCCGCGCCGAGACGCCGATACGCAGGCCGCCGGTGACCAGCTTGATGATGGCAAAGCGTGCCGAGATGCCGGCGCTGTCAAGCAGCCCCGTCAGCACCTTCGGTCCATCGGAGCGGCTTGCGGCCTGCAGCTTGGCCACCACCTCGCCAAGCGTCGGCTCGCGGTTGGCGATCCTGCCAGGCGTTTGCGGCCAGACCAGCGACACCGTCTCGGCGAGGTCGCCGACATAATCGTAGGAATAGCCGAACAGCACCGGGTCCATGCGTTCGGTGACCAGGGTGCGCAGCATGGCCGGCTTGACCGCGGCAATCTTGAGATCACCGGTGATGGCCGCCAGCGCTAGGCCGCGATCGGGATCCTCGACGCTGCGGAAATAGTCGATCAAAAGGGTCAGCTTGCCGTTGCGCGACGGCGTCAGCACCAGGCGGTCGAGAAGCTCGGCGAAGCGGTTCATGCCGTCAATCGCCCTCATCCTCATAGCCTACCAGATGCAGCGGGCGGGCGGCGATGCCTTCCAGTTCGCACCAGCGCACCAGGGCTTCCTCGCGGCCGTGCGTGACCCAGATTTCGGCGGCGCCGGTCTCCTTGATGGTGGCGGTGAGTTCGTCCCAGTCGGCATGATCCGAGATGATCAGCGGCAGTTCGACGCCGCCTTGCTTGGCGCGCTGGCGGATGCGCATCCAGCCCGACGCGAAGCACGAGATCGGATCGGGAAAGCGCCGCGCCCAGCGGTCGGCGAAGGCCGATGGCGGGCCGACCACGATGGCGCCGGCGAAATCTTGCTTGGCCCCGCTCTCCACCGTCGCCGGCTCGAGATCGCCGAGATCGATGCCCTGGCTCTGGTAATACGCGCTGAGCTTGGCCAGCGCGCCATGGATGTAGAGCGGCTTGTCGTAACCGGCGTCGCGCAACAGCCGCATCACGCGTTGCGCCTTGCCCAGCGCGTAAGCCCCGACCAGATGCGAGCGCTCCGGGAATTGCGCCGCCGATTTCAGCAGCCGGGCGATCTCTTCCGTGTCTGGCGGATGGCGAAAAACCGGCAGGCCGAAAGTCGCCTCGGTGATGAAGATGTCGCAGCGGATCGGCTCGAAGGGCGCGCAGGTCGCATCCTTCTGCCGCTTGTAGTCGCCGGAGGCGACGATGCGCCTGCCCTGGTGCTCGACCGATATCTGCGCCGAACCCAGCACATGGCCGGCCGGATGAAAGCGGACATCGACGCCGTTGAGGGCAATCGTCTCGCCGAGCCTGGCTGTCTGCGTCGTCCCCGCGAAATCCTCGCCGTAGCGAAGTCCCATGATGTCGAGCGTCTGCTGTGTCGCAAGCACCGAGCCGTGGCCGGAACGCGCATGGTCGGAATGGCCGTGCGTGATCAGCGCCCGGTTCACCGGCCGCACCGGATCGATGAAGAAATCGCCCGGCGGGCAGTAGAGGCCTTCGGGCCGGGGATGAAGCAGGTCGCTGGCGCGCATGATGCCAAGATAGGATATAATTCCGCTGCGGAAAGCCTGTTGCCCGAGACTGCTGACTCCCGGACAAAGCCTGTCCAATTCGGTTCAGCTTCGGCATCCCTTGCTCTACAGAGATGGGCGGCCGGCTCCCTGCAGGTGGAAACCATCATCATGAAACCGCTTCAGACCTCGTCGGGCGACCCGAACGCCGATCGCCGTGCGGACTATGCCGAAATGCTCGTTGCCTCCGGCGATCATGCCGCTGCCGCCGAGTTGCTGCTCGGCGGCCTGGAACTGGCGCCGCAATGGGCAATGGGCTGGTTTCGCCTGGGCGAGATGCAGGAGGCATCAGGCAGGCTCGACCTGGCGGCGCAGGCCTGGAGGACGGCGTTGAAATTGGATCCGGCCGATCGCCAGGGCGCGGCTCTCAAATTGCAGCTGATCGGCAAAGGTCCGGTCTTTATGGCGCCGCCCAGCGCCTTTGTCGAAACGCTGTTCGACCACTATGCAGAGACCTTCGAGGCGATGCTGGTCGGCAAACTCGACTACCGGCTGCCCGAGGTGCTCGACGCGGCCATCCGCAAGGCAAGGCCGGGCCGCTTCCGCCTGGCGCTCGACCTGGGTTGCGGCACTGGGCTGATGGGCGAGAAGCTGAGGCCGATCGTCGACCGGCTGGAGGGGTTCGACATCTCGGCAAGGATGCTGAAGAAGGCGCGGGCAAAAGGCATCTACGACGCGCTGACGAAAGCGGATTTGCAGGATTTTTCCTATTCAGGCGACAAGGCCGATCTAGTGACGTCAGCCGACGTGCTGATCTACATCGGCGGCCTCGAAGGTCTCGTGGGAACGGTCGCCGGCCTGCTCGCCGAGGGTGGCCTGTTTGTCTTTTCAGTCGAGAGCCTGGCGGAAGGCGGTGGCGAGTTCGCGCTGCAGCCCTCCCGGCGCTACGCCCATTCGGATGGCTATGTCGTACGGACCCTCGAGGCCAACTGCCTCTCGGTCCTCGCGCTGGAGCCGACAACCATCCGCTGGGATCGCCGCGAGCCTGTCAAAGGCCTGGCCGTCGTGGCATGGAAAGCCGGTCCCCTGTGAGGGCAACTCTTTGCGCTGCTGCGAAAAAGTCCGATTTGCGTGCGCGACTGATATTTGCGATCTGGTCGCATCAGGGCGGTATATCAGGAGGAGCACTTCGATGCGCTGGAACGTGATGATTTTGGCGTCTTGCCTCGTAACCACCGGCTGCGTGGGCAATTCAGCGTCCGAGCGGCAGGACGCCAACGTCGAGTCCTCGCTGCAATATGACAGCGTGCCATGCGATCAGTTGCTGACGCAGCGCAACGCATTGGCGCAGCAATATAATCTCCCCACGACCGCCAAGCCGGCCTTTTCCAATCCCGCCATGGGTTTTGGCCCGTTCACGCCCGACATGCGTTCCAAGGCTCAGCGCGACAGCGACAAGGCGTCAGGCGAAATCGATGCCATGAACCGGTCGATCGATCGCCGCGACTGCGGCAAACCGGACAAGCAGAAGAAGTTCGCGCTGCCTGGCTGATGCGTGTTGCCCAAATGAAGCTCTCGGACCTCGGCGACCGCATATGTATCCTGGGCCCGTCGAACAGCGGCAAGTCGACGCTTGCCGACGCGATCGCGCGCAAGCGTGGCCTTACACCCATTCATCTTGATCTGCTCTTTCACCTGCCTAACACAGATTGGGTGCAGCGTCCGAGGGACGAATTCATTGCCCTGCATGACGCCGCGATCGCCGGCGAACGGTGGGTGATGGACGGAAATTACTCGGTTTGCATGCCGCAACGCTTCCAGCGCGCGACCGGATTGATCCTGCTGGACATTTCCATCCCGGCAAGTCTGCTGCGCTATTTCAGACGTACCTTGTTCGAGAAGGAAAGACGCGGAGCCTTGGAGGGTGGGCGCGACAGCATCAAATGGGACATGATCCACCACATTGCCGTGACCACGCCGAAAAACCGCTCAAGATACCGGGTGACGTTCGAGCAGGTCAACCTGCCGAAGCTGCAACTGTCGTCCGCCAATGCGATCAAGAAATGTTTTCAGGACTGGGATTTGGCCAGGTGACGAGGACGTCTGGCTAGTATCCTGCTTTGCGGTCCACCAGATTGTCGAGCCTTTCGCCGCGTTCGAAAGCGTCCATCTGGCGCAGCATGAGAGGCGCCAGATGGGCTGGATCGGAAGTCGCCGCGGCATGCGGCGTCACGAACACCTTCGGGTGGTTCCACAACGGGCTGGTCTTCGGCAGTGGTTCCACCTCGAACACGTCGAGGCTCGCCTCCTTCAGCGTGCCGTCATCCAGCGCGCGCACGATGTCGGCGTCCTTCTGCAGGCGGCCGCGTCCGGCATTGATCAGCACCGAGCCGCCGAGGCCGTTGCGTTTCCTCAATTCCTT
This sequence comes from Mesorhizobium sp. CO1-1-11, assembly GCF_020164995.1. NCBI lineage: Bacteria > Pseudomonadati > Pseudomonadota > Alphaproteobacteria > Hyphomicrobiales > Phyllobacteriaceae > Mesorhizobium > Mesorhizobium sp. CO1-1-11. The sequence continues at coordinate 142,737 of NZ_JAIUHE010000011.1, read as the reverse complement.
CAGCACGCCGTAGTTGATGATGCCTTGCGTGTCCGGCGTCAGCGGCAGAAGCACGACCAGAATGTCGGTGGCGTTGAGGAATGGGATCAGCCCGGCTTCGCCGCCATACGTCGCCACCCCTTCCATTGGCCGGTCCGTGCGCGACCAGCCATTGACCGCAAAGCCCAGCGACAGCAGCGCCGAGGCTGCCGCGCGGCCGAGACTGCCAAGTCCCATGATGCCGACGGAAATGTCACCGGCCGGCCTCTGCTGTGGCTCGTGCCAGATCTTCTTTGGTTGCTGCGACCGGTAGAGCAGGCCCTGGCGATGGTGATCGAGCACCCGCCAGACGACGTACTCGGTCATGTACTGGGTGAGGTTGTCGGCGACGACCTTGACGATCGGCACGTCGGGCAGGCCGGGATCGGCGAAGATATGGTCGACGCCGGCGCCGATCGAGAAGATGGCGCGCAGATTGGGCAGCGACGACATCAAATTGGGCTTCTGCTTCCACACCACCGCATAGGTGATCGAGGGATCCTTGGGGCCGTCCGGTTCCAGCACCACCTCGCGCTCGGCCGACAGCAGGTCGCGCCAGCGCTGCGGATGAAAGCCTGTGACGGCAAGCAGGATGCGGCCTTTTTCCATCGCGGTTCGTTCAGTCCTTCCTTGTGCGGATCACTCGCTGACCACGCCAGTCGGCGCCGTCTCGATCTTGAAGGCGGCCGAGATCAGCGCCCGAGTATAGTCGGTTTGCGGATTTCCAAAAATTTGTTCGGAAGGGCCGGCTTCGACGATCTGGCCATTGCGCATGACGATGACGTCATTGGCCAGCGCCCGGATGACCTTGAGGTCGTGGCTGATGAAAAGATAGGCGAGGTCGTGCTTGGCCTGCAAATTGCGCAGCAGATCGACGACCTGGGCCTGCACGCTCATGTCGAGCGCCGATGTCGGCTCGTCCAGCATGACGAAGCGCGGGTTGAGCACCATGGCGCGGGCGATGGCAACACGTTGGCGCTGGCCGCCGGAAAACTCGTGCGGATAGCGGTTGCGGGTTGCCGGATCGAGCCCGACCTCCTTCAGCACGGCGGCCACCTTGTCGTCGCGCTCGTCGGGCGACAGCTTCGGCTCGTGGATCTTCAGGCCTTCCTCGATGATCTCGGCGATCGACATGCGCGGGCTGAGCGAGCCGAACGGATCCTGGAAGACGATCTGCAATTCGCGCCTGAGCGGTCGCATGGCGTTGAAGGTGAGCTGGTTGATGTCGCGGCCGTTGAACTGGATCGTCCCGGTCGACGAGATCATGCGCGCCAGCGCCAGGCCGAGCGTCGTCTTGCCCGAACCGGATTCGCCGACCACGCCCAGCGTCTGGCCGGCGCGCACGGTGACGTCGATGCCGTCGACCGCCTTCACATGATCGATCGTGCGCCGGAAGAACCCCTGCTTGATCGGAAACCACACCTTGATGTCCTTGCCGGTCATGACAGGCTTGGCGTCGGCATTGGCGGCCGGCGGCTTGCCTTTCGGCTCGGCGGCCAGAAGATGGCGCGTATAGGGATGCTGAGGGTTGGCGAAGATGTCCTTGGTCGGTCCGGTCTCGACGATCTTGCCCTTAGTCATCACGCAGACCCGGTCGGCGATCTTGCGCACGATGCCGAGGTCATGGGTGATGAACAGCATCGACATGCCCTTGCGGCTTTTTAGGCCCGCGAGGAGTTCGAGGATCTGTGCCTGCACCGTGACGTCGAGCGCGGTCGTCGGCTCGTCCGCGATCAACAGTTCCGGCTCGTTGGCGAGCGCCATGGCGATCATGACGCGCTGGCGCTGGCCGCCGGACAGCTGATGCGGATAGGCGTCCAGCCGCTTCTGCGGATCGCGGATGCCGACCTCGTTGAGCAGGGCCAGCGTGCGCGCCTTGGCCGGGCGGTCGCCCATGCCTTGATGCAGCTTCAGGATTTCGACGATCTGGTGCTCGATCGTGTGCAACGGATTGAGCGAGGTCATCGGCTCCTGGAAGATCATGGTGACCTTGTTGCCGCGCACCTGGCGCAATTGCTTCTCGCTCATGGCGAGCAGGTCGGCACCCTGGAACAGGATCTTGCCTGAGGGGTGGCTGGCGCTGGGATAGGGCAGCAGCTTCAGCACCGACAGCGCCGAGACCGATTTGCCGGAGCCGGATTCGCCGACCAGCGCCACCGTCTCGCCCTTGGCGATGTCGAACGAGATGTGGTCGACGGCGACAGACTGGCCGCCACCCTGGCTGAAGGAGACGCTGAGGTCCTGCACGCTGAGCAAGGGAGCATCGCTCATTTGAACGTCTTGCGCGGATCGAAGGCGTCGCGCGTCGCCTCGCCGACAAATACCAGCAGCGACAGCATCAGCGAGATGACGACGAAGCCGGAAATGCCGAGCCAGGGCGCGTTGAGATTGCGCTGCGCCTGCTTGAGCAGTTCACCGAGCGAGGCGGAGCCGGGCGGCAGGCCGAAGCCGAGATAGTCTAGCGAGGTCAGCGTCGAGATCGAGCCGCTCAGCAAAAAGGGCAGGAAGGTCAATGTCGCCACCATGGCGTTGGGCAGCAGATGCCGGAACATGATGGTGCGGTTGGGCACGCCGAGCGCGCGCGCCGCGTTGACATATTCGAAGTTGCGGGCGCGCAGGAACTCCGCCCGCACCACCCCGACCAGCGCCACCCAGGAAAACAGCAGCATCAGGCCGAGCAGGATGAAGAAGCCCGGCGGCAGGATGGCGGCGACGATGAGCAGCAGATAAAGCACGGGAATGGCCGACCAGATCTCGATGAAGCGCTGGAACAGCAGATCCGTCCAGCCGCCGAAATAGCCCTGCAAGGCACCGGCGCCGACGCCGATCAGCGCCGAACCCGCGGTCAGGATCAGGCCGAACAGCACCGAAATGCGGAAGCCGTAAATGACGCGCGCCAGCACGTCACGCGCCTGGTCGTCGGTGCCGAACCAGTTCCAGTTGCCGACATTGCAGGCCGGGTCATCGGCTCCTCGTGGATATTGGTTGCAGCGCGTCTTGGCGTCATATTCCCATGATGGCTTGGCCGGTGCTGCTTCCGGAATGGCGTTGTTGACGGTCTGGTAGGAATAGCGGATCGGCGGCCAGATCATCCAGCCATGGGCGTTGATCTCGTCCTGGATAACCGGGTCGCGGTAATCGGTGACGGCATAGAAGCCGCCGAATTTTTCCTCGGGGTAAGCGACCATCACCGGGAAAAGGATCTCGCCCTTGTAGGAAGCGATGATCGGCTTGTCGTTGGCGATGAATTCGGCAAACAGCGACAGCACGAACAGGACGAGGAAAATCCACAGCGACCAGTAGCCGCGCCGGTTGGCTTTGAAATTCTGCAGGCGGCGCTTGTTGAGCGGCGACAGGAACGGCCGTGGGAGCCGCTCCGGCAAAACACCGGCGGTTACGCTTGCCTCCGACATCAGATGTCTCTCCGCTCGAAATCGATGCGCGGATCGACCCAGGTGTACATCAGGTCGGACAGGAGCCCGACGAACAGGCCAAGCAGCGAGAAGATATAAAGGTTGGCGAACACCACCGGATAGTCGCGCTCGACCACGGACCGGAAGCCGAGCAGGCCGAGCCCGTCGAGCGAAAAGATGTTCTCGATCAGCAGCGATCCCGTGAAGAAGGCCGAGATGAAGGCACCCGGGAAGCCGGCGATGACGATCAGCATGGCGTTGCGGAAAACGTGGCCATAAAGCACCTGCCGTTCCGACAGGCCCTTGGCGCGCGCCGTCACCACATACTGCTTGCGGATTTCCTCCAGGAAGGAGTTCTTGGTCAAAAGCGTGGTCGTTGCGAAGGCCGACAACACCAGCGCCGTCAGCGGCAGCGTCATGTGCCAGAAATAATCGACGATCTTGGCCGGCCACGACAATTGGTCCCAATTGTCCGAGACGATGCCGCGCAACGGGAACCAGTCCCAGAACGAGCCGCCGGCGAACAGCACCATCAAAAGGATGCCGAACAGGAAGCCTGGAATGGCATAGCCGACGATGACGACGCCACTGGTCCAGACGTCGAAGGGCGTGCCGTCCTTCACCGCCTTGCGAATGCCGAGCGGGATCGAGATCAGATAGGACAACAAGGTGATCCAGAGCCCGATCGAAATCGATACGGGCATCTTTTCCAGGATCAGGTCGAGCACCGAGATATCGCGGAAATAGCTGTTGCCGAAATCGAACCTGGCATAATTCCACAGCATCATGCCGAAGCGCTCGAGCGGCGGCTTGTCGAAACCGAACTGCTTCTCCAGCTTCTTGATGAATTCCGGATCGAGGCCCTGGGCGCCGCGATATTTCGAGCTGACATCGCCGGCGACGTCGAAATTGGAGCCGCCTGCATCGCCGCCGCCACCGCCGAGGCGGTCGCTGCCGCCCTGGTTGGTCAGCTTGGCGATGACCTGCTCGACCGGCCCGCCAGGCGCGAACTGGATGACGGCGAACGATATCGCCATGATGCCGAACAGGGTCGGGATCATCAAAAGGATGCGGCGCAGTATATAGGCGCCCATCAGGTGTCATCCTCCTTGAGGAGAGTCACCGCGCCTTGCGGCACCCGCAAGGCAATCGCTCCGGGCCAAATGTCGACGCGGGCGCCGCCCCTCATTGTCCTGCCGGACATTTCTCCCCGTATAGTGACGGGGAGAAAGGGGCTGGCCGCAGTCTCGGCGTTCTTAATGCGACTCTCGTAGTTGGCGAAACCGTTGGTGAGAGCGCCCCTCTCCCCGTCGCTATACGGGGAGAGGATGCCGGCAGGCAGGTGAGGGGCAGCGCCAACACCCCCAAGGAATTCAGCCTTTGCCAATTTTTGCCGCCTTGCCTTTATCGAACCACCACAGCGTCTCGACCGGAAAGCCGAAATCGGGCTTTTGTTCGAGAAAGCCGAACATGTCCCAATAGGCAACGCGATGATTCGCCAGGAACCAACTAGGAATCCAATCGCATCGCGCACGCAAGACCCGGTCGAGCGCCCGCATCGCCACGGTCAGGTTTTCACGGTCCTTTGCCGCGCCCACGGCATTGATCAGCGTGTCGACAGCGGGATCGGTGATACCCGGCAAGTTGCGGGAGCCGGAGACGCCGGCGGTGCTCGAATGGAAGAAGACTTCGAGATCATCCCGAGTCGGCGTCGCGCTGAATGAAAAGGCAGCAGACAAGAGGTCGAAGTCGAAATTCGCCTGCCTGGACTGGTATTGCGCCGAATCCACCAACCGTATCGTGGCGTCGATGCCGATCGCCTTCATGTTGGCGACCCAAGGCGAATAGACCTGGACGAAGGTGTCGTCATCGACCATGAACTCGGCTGAAAGCCGGCCCCCCTTGTCGTTAACGACAAAGTCGCCTGATCGCTTCCACCCAGCGGCGGACAGAAGCTTTGCCGCTTGGCCAAGCAGCTTGCGGTCGCGACCGGAGCCATCGGATGCGGGCTGGGTCACTGCCTCGCCGAAGACCTCTGCCGGCAACTGGCTTCGCAGCGGCTCCAGCAGAGCCAGTTCTTGCGGCGACGGTGTCCCTTCGGCGCGAAAGTCCGATTTCTCGAAGCAGGATTGCGAACGCTCGTACGAGCCGTAGAAGAAGTTGCGGCGCGTCCACTCGAAATCGAAACATAGCGCGAGCGCCCGCCTCACCCTAGGGTCGCGAAACTGCTCTCGCCGCTGATTGACCGCGGTGGCCTGCATCGAGGGTCGCTTTTCGGCCGGGAATTCATGCTTGGCCACTTTGCCCGCGGTCATTGCAGGGAAGTCATAGGCGGTGGCCCAAACGCGTGACACGAATTCCTCGCGATAAGTGATCTCACCTTTCTTGAAGGCTTCGAATCCGGCGTTGCGGTTCTGGTAGAACTCGATGCGGATACGATCGAAATTGTTCTGTCCGCGATTGAACGCGAGGTCACGACCCCAATAGTCCGCCACCCGATCGTACTCGATCCATGCGCCGGCCGAGAAACGCCCGACCTTGTAGGCGCCGGACCCGAGCGGCGGGTTCAATTGCGAGGAATCGAAGGGATTTGCCGTGTAGAAGGCCTTGGACAGGATCGGGAATTCCACCACGTTGAGCACGGTCCGGGCGGATTGCTTGCCGGAAAAAGTAAGCCGCAGTGTGCGGTCATCGACGGCAACGGCATCGATCATGTGCGTCAGCGACAGCGATAGGTCGGGATGGCCCTTCTCCTTGTAGAGCTTGAAGGTGAAGGCAGCATCCTGCGCCGTCAGCCGCGTGCCGTCATGGAAACGCGCCTCGGGTCGAAGCGAGAAGGTGAAGCCATTGCGGTCGTCGGAGAGCGTCACGCCATCCGCGATCTGGCCATATACCGCGTCGGGTTCATCGAGCGCCCGCACCATCAGCGCGTCGAAACACATCTCCATGCGAGGCGGCGCATCGCCCTTGTTGGCGAAGGAGTTCAGCGTGTTGAAAGTCTGCGTATCCTGGTTGTAACCCCAATTCGGCGGCGAGAAATTGAAGATGCCGCCCTTGGGCGCGTCGACTTTGACATAGTCGAAATGTGGGAAATCAGGCTTGTATTTGAGGTCGCCGAAGGCGGAAAGGCCGTGCAGCTTGGTGCCGGTCGCAACGTTTGCAAAGGCTTTGCCCGGCATCAGCGCTGCTGCAGCGGCAGCGCCACCCAAAGCCAGGAAATCGCGGCGGGGCAGGGCCGCCATCAATTGCCGCCCCATCAATTGCCGCCCTTGTATTTGGCCGCCAGCGTTTTTTCCTTGTCCGGGTCGATCCACCATGAATCGATGTCGGCGCCGACATAGGCAGGCTGTTTGTCGGGGAACTTGAACTTGTTCCAATAGGCCAGCCATACCGCTGAACGGTAATATTGCGGCACGACGTAGAAGTTCCACAGCAGGATGCGGTCGAGTGCGTGGGTGGCGGCGACGAGATCATCGCGATCGGTGGCGAAGATGATGCGATCGACAAGCGCGTCGACGACTGGATCCTTGATACCCATCAGGTTGCGCGAACCTGGCGCATCGGCGGCCTTGGAACTCCAGAAATCGCGCTGCTCGTTGCCGGGCGACTCCGACTGGCCGAACAGACCCGTCACGACATCGAAATCGAAATTGTTGACGCGGTTGATATACTGCGTCTGGTCGATGATACGCAGGGTAGCGTCGACGCCGATCTTGCGCAGGTTGGCGATGTAGGGGCTGGCGATCACCTGGTCTGTGTCGTTCCAGCCGAGGATCTCGAACTTGAACGGTGCGCCTGTCTTGGCGTTGAGCATCTTGCCGCCCTTGATGATCCATCCGGCCTTGGCGAAGAGATCGACGGCCTGCTTCAGATACTTTCGTTCCGCTTGCGGCGAGTCGTAGACGGGCAGCTTGAACTCCTGAGAGAAGAGTTCTGGCGGCAGCTTGTCGCGATACTTTTCCAGGATTTCCAGTTCCTTGCCCTGCGGCAATCCGCTGGACGCCAGTTCGGTACCTTGGAAATAGCTCGATGTGCGTGTGTTGAAGCCGAAGAACAAGGTGCGATTCATGCTCTCGAAATCGAAGGGTATGGTCAATGCCTCGCGAACCAGTCGGTCCTGGAACAGCGGCCGCCTCTGATTTAGCACAAAGCCCTGCATCGGCTGCGGCGACCGGGTCTGGAAGTCCTTCTTGATGACGTCGCCGGCCTGGATGGCCGGGAAATTATAGGCTGTAGCCCATTTGCGGGAGCTGTATTCGCGGTTGATGTCTTCCAGCCCGCCCTTGGTGAAGGCAAGCCAAGCGGCATTGTCGTCGAGGATGTAGGTGTATCGGCGCGTGTCGAAATTCTCGCGGCCGATCTTCACCGGCAGCTTGGCCGCCCAGTAGTCGGGCACGCGCTGCCAGACGATCTCCGAGCCCGGCTTGAAGCTGGCGATCTTGTAGGCAGCCGAACCGAGCGGAATTTCCAGCGTCGGCCTGGTGACGTCGCGCTTCTTCCCGTTGGCGTCCGTGCCTTCCCACCAATGCTTCGGCAGCACGGCGAGATCCCCAAGGATCTTCGGCAGTTCGCGGTTGCCCTTCTGGTTGAAATGGAACTCGACCTCGCGGTCGGAGATCGCCAGCGCATCGGTGACGTTCTCGAAATAACGGCTGTATTGGGGGCTGTTCGCCTTCAGCACCTGGAACGACCAGATCACGTCGTCGACGGTGATCGGCTGACCGTCATGCCATTTGGCGCGGGGGTCGAGCCGGTAAGTCGCCGAGGAATAGTCGGCCGGGTATTTGTAGGCGTCGGCGATCAGAGGATGGCTGACGCTGCCTTCATCGGTCGCCTGCTCCATCAGCGTGTCGTAGAGCAGGCCGCCGCCGAAGCCGACAAGACCCGCCGCCGACGATCCCTGGACGACATAGGGATTGAAGCTGTCGTAGGTGCCAAGCAGTACCGAATTGAGAGTGCCGCCCTTGGGGGCATTCGGATTGACGTAGTCGTAGTGCTGGAAATTGTCGCCATATTTGGAGTCGCCGATCAGCGATGAGGTGGTCCGCCACTCGTCAGCCCGGGTCGCCTGCAACCCCGCCGCCAGCAGGGCCACGACCAGCATCGACCTCAGAAGCGTTCGGCCAACCGTCATGCATTATCCTCTCGCTATGCGTGCCAGCTCATCCAGAAGGGCGATCCTAGATGATTTGACGCTCATGAAAACCGCCATGCGCGGCTTTGTCGCCGCATCAGGCATTTTCCCAACAAAAAGCCGGGCTGAACCCGGCTTTTTCAAGATCGTCGCGATAATAATCAGGTTATTTAGCGGGCGCCGGTGCAGCAGGAGCTGGTGCTGCCGGAGCGGCAGGTGCCGCAGGCTTGGCCGGTGCGGCGCCGTCAGCCGGCTTCGCCGGGGCGGCTCCATCGGCCGGCTTGGCGGGCGCGGAGGCGTCTGCGGCGGCGCCCGGTGCCGGCAGCGGCTTGGGATTGTCCGACAGCGTGCGCAAATAGGCGATAACGTTGGCACGGTCCTCGTCCTTGGGCAGGCCGGCAAAGCCCATGGCCGTTCCCTTCACGAATTTCTTTGGCGAGGTGATGAAGTGGTTGATGTTGTCATAGGTCCACTTCTCCGTGCCGCCCTTGGAGAATTCCTTCATGCCGGCCGAATAGGCGAAGCCTTCATGTTCGGCGACCGGGCGGTCGACGAGGTCCCACAGATCGGGGCCGACCTTGTTTGGGCCGCCCTTTTCGCCGGAATGGCAGGCCTGGCACTTCTTGAACACGGCGGCACCCGCCTCGACATTGGCGGTGGCCAGCAGATCGGCGATCGGCTTGGCCGCGGCGGCCGGCGTTGCAGGGCCGCCCTCTGCCGGCTCGGCGGCCTCGATGGCGAAGCCTGGTTTTTCCGGAGCGGGCGAGGCAAACAGCGCGTCAGACACCAGGCCGACGGAGAAAACGACGAAAACGGTTCCGAGCAATCCGGCGAGCAGCTTGTTGACTTCGTTGGAATCCATACGCCCCTTGCTCCCTTTTCCGGCGGACTGATCCGTCCACTCCGTCCGTCGGTATCGAGACCAGCCCTCCAGAGCCGGTCAAATCGGGCGGAAACTAGGTCTTTTGCTCGGGCGTTGCAACACCTATAAGGGCGCTTCCAGTGAGACCTTTTGCCACTTTTCCCCTCCTCTTTTCGAACGCCTTGCCAGACCGATGTCCACCTTGATCCTGATCCCGGCCCGCATGGCCTCGACACGCCTGCCGGGCAAGCCGCTGGCCGACATATCGGGCGCGCCGATGATCGTTCATGTGGCGCGCCGCGCGGCCGAGGCCGGGCTTGGCCGGGTGGTGGTGGCGACCGACACGCAAAGCGTGGCCGAAGCGGTGCGGGCGCATGGTTTCGAGGCCGTGATGACGCGCATGGATCATGAGTCGGGTTCGGATCGCATCCACGAGGCGTTGATCGCTCTTGATCCCTTGGGCAAGGTCGAAACGATCGTCAATGTGCAGGGCGACCTGCCGACCATCGATCCCGGCATCATCGCAGCCTCGCTCAAGCCGTTCGACGACCCTTCGGTGGATATCGCCACGCTCGGCGTCGAGATCGTCCGCGAGGGGGAAAAGACCAATCCTAACGTCGTCAAGATCGTCGGGTCGCCGCTCACCGGCACGCGGTTGCGGGCGCTTTACTTCACCCGCGCCACGGCACCCTGGGGCGAGGGGCCGCTCTATCACCATGTCGGCCTCTACGCCTATCGACGCGCGGCACTCGAGCGTTTCGTCGCGCTGAAGCCGTCGCCGCTTGAGCGCCGCGAGCGGCTGGAGCAGCTGCGGGCCCTGGAAGCCGGCATGCGCATCGACGCCGAGATCGTGCAGTCGCTGCCGCTTGGCGTCGACACCCCTGAAGACCTGGACCGTGCCAGGCAAATCCTTTCCAACTGAGATATCAGCATGCCTGAAAAGACCAATAGAATATCCTTCCAGGGCGAGCCCGGCGCCAATTCCGACACCGCCAGCCGCAACGTCTATCCCTCTATGGAGCCGTTGCCGTGCCCGACCTTCGAGGACGCGTTCAATGCCGTGGAGACCGGCAAGGCCGATCTTGCCATGATCCCGATCGAGAACACCATCGCCGGGCGCGTCGCCGACATCCACCACCTTCTGCCGGAATCGAAGCTGCACATCGTCGGCGAATATTTCCTGCCGATCCATTTCCAGCTGATGGTGCTGCCGGGCGTCAGGCGCGACGAGATCAAGACCGTGCACACCCACATCCACGCCCTCGGCCAATGCCGCAAATACATCCGCAAGAACGGGTGGAAGGGAGTGGTCGCCGGCGACACGGCGGGCGCCGCCAAGATGGTCTCCGAGGTCAAGGACCGCACCATGGCCGCGTTGTCGCCGGCGCTGGCAGCGACGCTCTACGGGCTCGACATCATCGAGGAGAATGTCGAGGACACCGACAGCAACGTCACCCGCTTCGTCGTCCTGACCAAAAGCAAGCAATGGGCCGAGCGCCCGTCACCCGACGTCAAGATGATGACGACCTTCATCTTTCGCGTCCGTAACGTGCCGGCCGCGCTCTACAAGGCCATGGGCGGCTTCGCCACCAACGGCATCAACATGACCAAGCTCGAAAGCTACCAGCTCGGTGCCTTCACGGCGACGCTGTTCTACGCCGACATCGAGGGCCACCCCGACGATCCGCTGGTCAAGCTGGCGCTCGACGAGCTGCGGTTCTTCTCGCGCGAAGTGCGGATCCTCGGCGTCTATCCAGCCAGCGAGTCACGCGAGCAGTGGAAGGTCGCGGATTGAGCTACCAGCCCAACGGCACGTAATCGATCTCCATGAAGGCCTCGACCTCCGGCACCCAGCGGTCGCGCACGAAGGCGACATGGTCGGGATGGTCGTTGTACCTGGTGTAGGCGGCCTGGTCGGCGAACTCCATCGAGAAGCCGAACTGATAGTCGTTCTTCGGGCTGACCTGCCGCAATTGCTCGAAATGCGTGACGCCCCGGATCGCCGACAGGATTTTCCTGGCGTCGACGAGGAACCGCTTTTCCTCCAGCGAATGCGGTGGGTGCTTCAGCGTGAAGACGACGGTGTGACGGATCATTTGTCTCTCCTGCAATGACTTCGATATTCGTTATTCGCTGTCGACCCAGGCGCGGATGAGGTGGTGCGCAATGGCGCCTTTCGGCGGCGTGACCAGATTGTCGGGATGCGTTCGGTCCAGCATCAGGCGCACCTCGTCGCGCAAAAACCAGCGGCAGTCCTCCAGTTCGTTGAGATCGGCCTGGATGTCCTCGTTGAGCGGCTCGCCGAAGCATCCGATCATCAGCGAATAGGGGAACGGCCAGGGCTGGCTGGCGTGGTAGACGACGCGGCCGAGCCGGATGCCCGCCTCTTCTAGCGTTTCGCGGCGCACCGCCGCCTCGATCGTCTCGCCCGGCTCGATGAAGCCGGCAAGCGCCGAATACATGCCCGGCGCGAAATGCCGGCCGCGCCCGAGCAGGCATTTCTCCCGCGTCGTCGTCAGCATGATCGCTACCGGGTCGGTGCGCGGAAAATGCTCGGTGCCACAATTGGGGCAATGCCGTTTGTAGCCGCCGGCCCGCATCTGCGATTGCGTGCCGCATTTGCTGCAGAAGCGGTGACTGGCGTGCCAGGCAAGCAGGGCGGCGCCCTGCGCCATCGCGCCGGCGGCCGCTTCGTCGATCAGCCCTTGCATATAGACCGAGCGGTAATCGATCGCCTTAATGGTTTCAGGCAGCTGTTCGGCATCGACGCCCGCCAGCACCGCCAGCACCGGCCCCTGTTCGGAAAAGCCGAGCAGCACGCCCTGGTCGACAGAAGGGCTGAAGGGCTCGCTTTCGGCGATGCCGAACCATGGGTCGAGGCGGCCGCCCTCGCCGGGCTTCAGCAGGAGCCTGCCGCCATTCATCAACAGCAGCCGCGTCGTCGGATCGGCCAGCGCCTTGTCGACCGAATCGTCGGCGCGGTTCTCGGATTGCCGGTCGATCGTGTTGCCGGCAAAGCCGACGAACTGGCTCGGCTCGCGCACGGGCGCGTCAAACAGGCGGAAGGTCATATGGACTCTGGTGTTTTGGGATGGACATGCTTGGGATGGACACGGCAAGGCTTATAGCGCTGCCCTTATCGTTTCGGCAAACCGGCGCAGATCGGAACGCTGATAGGGCTCGCGCAGGCCGTGCCCCCAGACTGGGCCGGGCCAGCCGGGATCGCCCTCGGACCGTGCGATGATGTGGACATGCAGTTGGCGCACGATGTTGCCGAGCGCACCGGTGTTGATCTTGGTGCAGCCGCTCACTTTCTTCAGCGCTTGCGCCACCATATTGGTCTCGAAGGTCAGCATCGCCTGGTCGAGCGGCGTCATGTCATGGATCTCCTCCGCGCCCGGCCGCTGCGGCACCAGGAGCAGCCATGGCCAACGGCGGTCGTTCATCACCCGCAATTCGCACAGCCCCAGCCACATCAATTGCTCGCTGTCAGCCTCCAGCCGGGCATCCAGCGTGAATCCGGCCTTCAGGCCCGGCAGCATCGGCGTTTCCCTTGCTTTTCTTGGTTTCCTCAAACCATGAACGCTAGAGCGGCTGCACCGGTGCTGCAAGCGAATCTGGTGGTTCGCGGTGCCGATTTGCCTGCGCACTTGCATTTCGTCGCGCAATTGCCGATATGGACAGCGGGAGGTTGGTGGTGGACGATCCACTCGCCAACCGGGTCAGGTCCGGAAGGAAGCAGCCCTAACGAGCCCGGAACGGGTCATTGTTCCAGCCTCCCACCTCATCGGCCCTCCTCGCGACATTGACGCATTGCAGCGCGGGCGAGACTATGCGCAGGAATCGGCGCCTGTGGGCGCGGCATTTTGGAGCTTAACGGGCGAATGAGCGAAGCCGGAAATTCGGGGGCCGATAGTCTGGCGACGGGCAAGGCCGCCGCCTACCGCGTGCTGGCGCGCAAATACCGTCCGTCGAATTTTTCCGAACTCGTCGGCCAGGAGCCGATGGTGCGCACCCTCACCAATGCCTTTGCCACCGGCCGCATTGCCCAGGCCTGGATGCTGACCGGCGTGCGCGGCGTCGGCAAGACCACCACCGCGCGCATTTTGGCGCGTGCCCTGAACTATAAAACCGCGACCACGGATCAGCCCTCGGTCGACCTCGCTGTGCTTGGCGAGCACTGCCAGGCGATCATGGAAGGCCGCCATGTCGACGTCATCGAGATGGACGCCGCCTCGCACACCGGCATCGACGATATCAGGGACATCATCGAGCGCGTGCGCTACGCGCCGGTCTCGGCCCGCTACAAGGTCTACATCATCGACGAAGTGCACATGCTGTCGACGCAGGCCTTCAATGGCCTGCTGAAGACGCTGGAAGAGCCGCCGCCGCACGTCAAGTTCATCTTCGCCACCACCGAAATCCGCAAGGTTCCGATCACCGTCCTGTCGCGCTGCCAGCGATTCGACCTGAGGCGCATCGACGCCGGCGCGCTCGTCTCGCATCTCTCCTCGATCGCCGGCAAGGAAGGCATTTCGGTCGACGACGACGCACTGGCGATGATCGCGCGCGCGGCGGAAGGTTCCGCCCGCGATTCGCTCTCCATTCTCGACCAGGCGATCGCCCATGGCGCCGGCTCGGTCAGCGCCGAGGCCGTGCGCGCCATGCTGGGTCTGGCCGACCGTGCCCGTATCGTCGATCTGTTCGAACATGTGATGAAGGGCGATGTGGCGGCAGCCCTTGGGGAGTTTCGCGCGCAATACGATACCGGCGCCGATCCGGCCGCCGTGCTCACCGATCTTGCCGAGTTCAACCATCTCGTCACCAGGCTGCGCTTCGTGCCGACCGCGATGGACGATGCCTCCCTGTCGCAGGACGAGCGTCAGCGCGGTGCCGATTTCGCCCGGGCGTTGTCGGTCAGGGTGCTGTCGCGGACCTGGCAGATGCTGCTCAAGGGTATTCCCGAGGTGCAGTCCTCCAACCGGCCGGTCAGTGCCGCCGAAATGGTGTTGATCCGGCTGGCGCATGCCGCCGACCTGCCGACATTGGACGAGGCGCTGAGATCGCTGGAGAGCGGCGCCTCGGCAACTGGCGCCGCGCCGCGCCCGAACGGCGCGCCGATGAGCCCCGGCCCCGTGAATCCCGGCAATGGCGCCAGCGCCGTGGCGCAGGCGCGCATGCCTGGCGGCTCGGGCGGCGCGCAGACCATGCGGCTGGTCGAGGCCACGCCTACTCCGACTGCCTTCGTCGCGCCTCCGCAACCGGCGCCGGAGGTGCAAACCGTACCGCTGAAATCGCTGGCCGACATCGTTGCCCTTGCCGACGCGAAACGCGACATCGCCTTCAAGGTGCTGATCAAGAGCTGCATTCGTCTCGTGCGCATCGAACCGGGCCGCATCGACGTAAGCCTGACCGACGATGCGCCCAAGATGCTGCTCAACGACCTGACGACCAAGCTGCGCGCCTGGACCGGCCGCCACTGGCTGGTGTCGCTGTCGAAGGAGGAGGGCGGCCAGACGCTGGCCGAGATGGAATCAACGAAGCGTGAAAACGCTTTCCTCGATGCCAGGAACGACCCGACCGTGGCCTCCATCCTGGCCCGCTTTCCCGGTGCCAAGATCATTGATGTGCGCATTCCCGACACGCCCGACGCCGACGCGAGCGAGGCCGAAATGCCGGTCGAGCCGCCGGCCGATGACGACGAACCCTGATATCCAGCACTAATCCGCAAAGGATCGGACCATGAAAGATCTTCTCGGCCTGATGGGCAAGGCGAAGGAAATGCAGGCCAAGTTCCAGGCCATGCAGGATGAGATTGCGACGGTCGAAGCCCTCGGCCAGGCCGGCGGCGGCCTGGTCAGCGTCACGCTGAGCGGAAAATTCGATATCAAGTCGCTGAAGATCGACCCGTCCTTGTTCAAGGAGGACGACGTCGAAATCCTCGAGGATTTGATTCTTGCCGCGCACAATGACGCCAAGGCCAAGGTCGAGCAGATCATGCAGGAAAAGACCAAGGCGCTGACCGCCGGCCTGCCCATTCCCCCGGGAATGAAACTGCCTTTCTGATGCATGTCGCCCAAAAGCATGCCCACGGGCTCGGCCCTGAGGTGCGCAGGCAACGATATGCATGAAAGCTGAGACCGGCGCCCATGATCGACGAGCCGTCCGAAAGACTGATCGAGCAGCGTATCCGCAACAGGATCTACGAGATTCTGGAAATCCTCGCCGATTGCGACGCCGGTGTCGATCTCGTCGGCATCAAGGGCTACTTCAACCTGTTCGAGGATTTCGTGCATCGGCCGTCGATCGAGGCCGGCACGTCGGCGCTTTCAAGGGACGAACGCGCGATCGTGCTGGAAATCGCCGAATTCCTGGAGGCGGCCTCCGAAACAAATCCTGATTTCACCAAGGCCGAGTTCATCGACAGCGACTGGCCGGGCAAGATCGCGCCGACGGCCAGGGAGGCGCGTGCGCTGTTTCTCAGGCGCGGCCTGTTTTCAGAGAAGATCGAAGAGATCGAGCCCGGCCGGCCGGCAGCAATCGCCGCCGGGCAATAGGCCGTTTTGGAACGCATGGCGCGGTCTTGCCGGGAAAAGCACTTGGCGTTTCCCCAAGGGAATTGCGGCAAAACGAAGAGAGAACGGTCACCACCCGTGTGAAACGATGGCTCGATCTATCTGGAAAGCCTCGATTTTGTGTCAATTCGGCAACAGTATGCCGTTAATAACGTTTTGGCCATCATTTTGCCCGAAAGTGTCTCATTCTTGCCGCAGCCTGGGGGCGGGCGTTGAAGTGAGAGGGTTACCTGTTGATCGCGATGCGATGGAAGACGCCGCTGTTGCTCGGCGTCATTACGTCTCCCCTTTTCTTGGCCGCTTGCAGCCAGACAACCTCGCACGGCATGTCCGTCGCCAGCCTGACCGACGCCATCACGCCGAGCTTTCTGAGTTCGCGCGCCTACAGTCACACGCCGAAGGACAGGGAATGCCTGGAACGGGCGATGTTCTTCGAATCCAACCGGTCGAGCCGCGACGGCATGATCGCGGTCGGCACGGTGGTGATGAACCGGCTGCGCTCGGGCAACCATGGCAACACCATCTGCCAAGTGGTCGGTGAGCCCGGGCAGTTCGCGCCGGGCGTCATGACCAGATCGATGAATTCGCGCGCAATGCCCGATGTCGAAGAGGCCGCCGACGCCGTGCTCAAGGGCGAGCGCAAGACCAAGCTCAAGAACACGATGTATTTCCACACCGCCGGCCTGCGCTTCCCCTACAAGAACATGCACTACACCATGGTAGCCGGCGGCAACGCCTTCTACGAGAAGCGCGGCCGCAACTGGCAGCCGCTGCCGGATGAGCCGATGATTGCCTCGGCCGAGCAGCCGGCGGCGTTGCCGGGGGTACCCGCGACACGGGTCGCATCCATCGAGACAGTGCGCCCGGCCAAGGCATCAGTTCGCAACGCTCCAGCCCAGCAAGTCTACATGACCGCCGCGGCGGAACCGGCGGCCAAGCCGGAGCCCGTCCGTACCGCCCCCGCGCAGAAGACCTATCTGACCGCGGCCGCGGCGCCGACGGCAAAATCCGCGCGGGTCTCGGCGAAGCCGGTGGAAGTTGCCATGCAGGAGCCGATGGAAGAGCCGGATGCCGCCCGTTTTGGCGGAACCCTGAACAGCGGAACCTCGAACAAACGGGTCATCTCCTCGATCCAGGACGCTCCACAGGAAGCCTCGATGGGATTCCAGTCGACGCCTGAAAACACCGATGCCATAGGCGCGATGATTGTCAGCCAGGGCCGCCCGCTCGAAACAAACTGATTCTCGCATGGCAGCATGGCGAACCGTGCGTCGACGGGGGATGTTTCAAAGCGCTCTGAAAAATCCTAGATGAGAGCGATGTCCAAGCGAATCGCCGGTCCCGAGATCGAACGCCTGATCCAGCTCCTGGCCAAGGTGCCGGGGCTTGGCCCCCGTTCGGCCAGGCGCGCCGCGCTGCACCTGATTAAGAAGAAGGAACAGCTGCTTTCGCCGCTGGCCGCCGCCATGGGCGAGGCCGCCGACAAGGTGCGCATCTGCTCGACCTGCGGCAATGTCGACACCTCGGACCCCTGCATGATCTGCACGGACCCACGCCGCGATGCCGCCACCCTGATCATCGTCGAGGACGTCTCTGATCTCTGGGCGCTGGAGCGGGCGGCGGCGATGAACGTGCGCTACCATGTGCTCGGCGGCACGCTGTCGCCGCTCGACGGCATCGGCCCGGACCAGCTCAACATCCGTTCGCTGATCGATCGCGTCGCCGGCGGCGAAATCAAGGAAATCATCCTCGCCGTCAACGCGACGGTCGAGGGCCAGACCACCGCGCACTACCTCACCGATCAGCTCTCCGGTTTCGAGGTGAAGATAACACGGCTGGCTCATGGCGTGCCGGTCGGTGGCGAACTCGACTATCTCGACGAGGGAACGCTTGCCGCGGCGCTGCGGTCCAGGACGGCGTTTTAACGTTATTGGTGGGGAAGGTGCATTCTATGGCCGTCATTCACCTGTCTGTGCCAGGCACCCCCCTCTGTCCTGCCGGACATCTCCCCCGCAAGGGGGGAGATTGGCAGCTTCGGCGTCGGCGAACTCCTTTCAACGTTGGTGATTGGCGAAAGCCGAGCCGACAGCCGATCTCCCCCCTTGCGGGGGAGATGTCCGGCAGGACAGAGGGGGGTGCGACGGAACGCGACTTTCGCAAATTCAGCCTTGCATTTTTTCTGGCTGCTCTAGTGGGAATGGTCCTCACCGTCCCCACCCACGCCGCCCCCATTGACGACCAGTTCCGCGCCTGGCTGCAAAACGACCTCTGGCCGGAAGCCAAAACCAAAGGCATTTCCAAAAACACCTTCGACGCCGCCTTCGACGGCGTGAAGCCCAATCTCAAGCTCCCCGACCTTGTCATGCCGGGCGAGAAGCCGAAGACGCCGCAGAAGCAGCATCAGGCCGAGTTCGGATCGCCCGGCGCCTATTTCGCCGAGAAGACGGTTCGTGCGGTGACATCGGGTGGACGCGCCCGCGAAGCCGCCAACGCCCGCACGCTTGCCTCGATCGAGAAGCGCTATGGCGTGCCGGGCGAAATCCTTCTGGCGATCTGGGGCCGCGAAACCGGCTTCGGCGCGGCGAAGATGCCCTACGACGCCTTCGAGGTGCTGGGCACCAAGGCGTTCATGTCGACGAAAAAGGATTTCTTCCGCACAGAACTGCTGGCGGCGCTGGAAATCGTCGAGCGTGGGCTGGCGCCGGTCGGCGCGATGAAATCGTCCTGGGCCGGCGCGCTCGGCCAGCCGCAATTCATGCCGACCTCGTTGCTCAAGCATGCCGTCGATTTCGACGGCGACGGCCGCGTCGACATCTGGAATTCGACGCCCGATGTGCTGGCCTCGATCGCCAATTATCTTGTCCACTACGGCTGGGTGAGGGGACGCAGCTGGGGTTTCGAGGTGATGGTGCCCCAGAGCGTCTCCTGTTCGCTGGAGGGCCCGGACCAAGGCAAAAAGATTGCACAATGGGCTGCCATGGGCGTCGAGCGCGTCGGCGGCAAGGCGTTCCCGGCAAGCGAGCTGAAGGCGGAAGGTTTCCTGCTGATGCCGGCCGGGCGCAGCGGTCCGGCCTTCATCGCGACCCCCAATTTCTACGTGCTGAAGGAATACAACACCAGCGACCTCTATGCGCTGTTCATCGGCCATGGCGCCGACCGCATCGCCCATGGCGATCAGAATTTTACCGGTGGCTGGGGTCCGGTCGGCGATCTCCACCGCTCCGATATCGCCGCCCTGCAGCGTGCCTTGGAAGCCAAGGGCTACGATGTCGGCAGCGCCGACGGCCTGCCTGGCTTCAAGACCCGCCGCTCGATCGGTAGATGGCAGGAAAAGAATGGCCAGGCCGCCACCTGTTTTCCCGATGCCGGCCTCGTCGCGGCGCTGAAATAGCTCCGAATTTAGCGGATTTTTTCTCGATCGGTGCCTCGATTGGCTGATGTATGCGTCGACACGCCCGCCCGCCATTCTGGTCCAATGAACCGTCGCATAAATGCTCGTTGCCCACCGCTGGGCCGCCGGATATGCTGTTGACCAACTGGACAAAAACCACGACGTTAGTGGGGCAGAGGCTCTCGTCGAGCCTTGAAAGAACACCGTAACCCTGAGCCGGGAACTCAGGTCAACCAACAACAAAACAGGGAACAATCATCATGATGATGGAAAAGCTTGCTCTACGATCCCGCATCCTGCTTGCGGGCGCCGCCATGTCGGCGCTGCTTCTGGCCGGAGCGCCGGCTGGCGCGGTCACCCCCGCCGATACGCTTGTCGAAGGTTTTGCCATCGACGACATCATCTCGATGGATCCGGGCGAGGCGTTCGAGCTGTCGACCGCGGAAGTCACCGGCAACACCTATGATCTTCTTGTCCGCCTCGACCTCAGCGACACTTCCAAGGTCAAGCCCGATCTCGCCGAAAGCTGGACCGTCTCCGACGATGGCCTGACCTATACGTTCAAGCTCAAGCCGGGCCTGAAATTTGCCTCCGGCAACCCGATCACCGCCGCCGATGTCGCCTGGTCGTTCGAGCGCGCCGTCAAGCTGGACAAGAGCCCGGCCTTCATCATCGATCAGTTCGGCATCAGCGGCGACAACGTCACCGAGAAGGCCAAGGCGGTCGACGACACAACCTTCCAGTTCACCGTCGACAAGGCCTATGCGCCAAGTTTCGTGCTGAACTGCCTGTCGGCCACCGTCGCTTCCATCGTCGACGCCAAGCTGGTCAAGGAACATGTCGCGGCGGTGACGCCGAGCGCCGACTACAAATGGGACAACGACTTCGGCAACGCCTGGCTGAAGACGGGCTACGCCGGCTCGGGCGTCTACAAGCTGCGTGAATGGCGTGCCAACGAGGCGGTCGTCATGGAGCGCAACGACAATTATTACGGCGAAAAGGCCAAGCTCGCCCGCGTCATCTACCGCAACATGAAGGAAAGCTCGGCGCAGCGCCTGGCGCTCGAAGCCGGCGACATCGACGTTGCCCGCAACCTCGAGCCGAACGACCTCGACGCCATCGCCAAGAATGCCGACCTCACCACCACCAGCGCGCCGAAAGGCACCGTCTACTACATCAGCCTCAACCAGAAGAACCCGAACCTCGCCAAGCCCGAGGTCCGCCAGGCCTTCAAATACCTGGTCGACTATGATGCCTTGAGCACGACCATCCTCAAGGGCATCGGCGAGATCCACCAGACCTTCCTGCCCAAGGGCGTTCTGGGCGAACTGGACGAGAACCCGTTCAAGCTCGATGTCGCCAAGGCCAAGGAACTGCTGGCCAAGGCCGGCCTGCCCGACGGCTTCAGCGTCACCATGGACGTGCGCACCGGCCAGCCGACCACCGGCATGGCGGAATCCATCCAGCAGACGCTCGGCCAGGCCGGCATCAAGCTGGAGATCATCCCCGGCGACGGCAAGCAGACGCTGACCAAATACCGTGCCCGCAACCACGACATCTATATCGGCCAGTGGGGCCAGGACTATTTCGATCCGAACTCCAATGCCCAGACCTTTGCCTCGAACCCGGACAATTCGGATGCTGGCAAGTCGAAGACGCTGGCATGGCGCAATGCCTGGGACATTCCGGACCTGACCAAGCAGACGGAAGCAGCCCTGCTCGAGAAGGATTCTGGCAAGCGCGCCGATATGTACAAGGATCTCGAAAAGAAGATCCTCGACACCAGTCCCTTCGTCGTCATCCACCAACAGTTGGAAGTCGCCGGTCTGCGCAAGAACCTCAAGGGCTTCGCGCTTGGTCCGAGCTTCGACACCAACTTCGTCGGGCCGGTCTCCAAGGAATAGCGTTCGCGGACACGCCCGCATGAGCGCGATTGAAAACGAGGGCGGGCGCGGCAGCGCCCGCGCCGTAGCCCTTGCATCTTCGCTTGGCCGATTCCTGGTCATTGCGGTGACGACCTATCTTGGTCTTCTCGCGGTCACCTTCTTCATTGGCCGTATCATCCCGATCGACCCGGTGCTGGCCGTTCTCGGCGACCGGGCACCCGCCAATGTCGTGGAGCGCACGCGCCGCGAGATGGGTCTCGACCTGCCGTTGATCGAGCAGTTCTACATCTATGTGAAACATGCGCTGAGCGGCGATTTCGGCACCTCGGTGCTGACCACCAACCCTGTCATGACCGATATCCGCCGCGCCCTTCCGGCAACCACGGAACTGGCGACATTCGGGACACTGATCGGCGCGCTGTTCGGTGTGCCGCTCGGGGTGCTGGCCGCGGTCAAACGCGGCAGCTTCGTCGACCAGGTCGTGCGCATCATCGGCCTGATCGGCTATTCCGTACCTATCTTCTGGCTGGGTCTGCTGGCCCTGGTGCTGTTCTACGCGAAGCTGCAATGGGTGGCCTTCCCTGCACGGCTCGACGTCGTCTACGAATACACGTTCACGCCGATCACCGGTTTCTACCTGCTCGACTCCGCGATGCAGGGACAGTGGGACGTCTTTTACGACGCCTTCCGTCACATCATCCTGCCGGCCTCGCTGCTCGGCTATTTCTCGCTGGCCTACATCAGTCGCATGACGCGCTCGTTCATGCTCAACGAACTCGCCCAGGAATATGTCGTCGCCGCGCGCGCCAAGGGCCTGTCGGAAACCCGCATCATCTGGGGCCACGCGCTGCGCAATGCCGCCGTGCCGATGGTGACCGTGATCGCGTTGTCCTATGCCGGGCTGCTCGAGGGCTCGGTGCTGACCGAGACCGTCTTCTCCTGGCCGGGCATCGGCCTCTACATCACCAACTCGCTGCAGAACGCCGACATGAACGCCGTTCTCGGCGGTACCATCGTCATCGGCTCGGTGTTCATCGCCATCAATCTTCTGTCCGACCTGCTCTACCGTGTGCTCGACCCGAGGACGAAGACAGGATGAGTAGAGGTATTGCACTTTCGGGCTTGGCTGCCGCTAATCACCCCCACTCCGGCCCTTCGGGCCACCTCTCCCCCTGCCCGGGGGAGAGGAAAACCCGGTCGCAGGCTTGGCGCCTTTCCTCTCCTCCGTCGAACGGGGGAGAGGTGGTCTGCGAAGCAGACCGGAGTGGGGGTCGACAGCTTAAAGAGGCATCGTCATGACCGCCTCCGACGCCCGCACCTTCTCCCGTCGCGAATGGTTGCTGTCGGAGCGGCCGGCATCGCGCTTGCAGGCAAGGCTCGGCCGCGCCTATGTGGCGTGGCGGCGCTTTTCCGCCAACCGGCTGGCCTTTGTCGGCCTGCTGATCATCATCGCGCTGCTGCTCGTCGCCGTCCTTGCCGGTATGCTGGCGCCGTATTCGCCGACGTTCGGTGACCTGAAGAACGCGCGGCTGCTGGCGCCGAGTGCGCAGCACTGGTTCGGCACCGACGACCTTGGCCGCGACATCTATTCGCGCATCCTCTACGGCTCCCGCTGGACGCTTTATGTCGTCGTCCTGGTCGCCATCATCGCCGCCCCCATCGGTCTCCTGGTCGGCACCGTCGCCGGCTATGCCGGCGGCTGGACCGATGCCATACTGATGCGCATCATCGACATCTTCCTTGCCTTCCCCAAGCTGGTGCTGGCGCTGGCCTTCGTCGCCGCCCTTGGCCCCGGCATCGAGAACGCCGTGCTGGCGATCGCCATCACCTCCTGGCCGCCCTATGCGCGCATCGCCCGCGCCGAGACGCTCACCGTGCGCAACTCGGACTACATCAAGGCCGTGCAATTGATGGGCGCCTCGCCTTTCCGTATCGTGCTGCGCCACATCATGCCGCTGTGCATCTCCTCGCTGATCGTCCGCGTGACGCTCGACATGGCGGGCATCATCCTGACGGCCGCGGGCCTCGGCTTCCTCGGCCTTGGCGCGCAGCCGCCGCTGCCGGAATGGGGCACCATGATCGCTTCGGGTCGCCGCTTCATCCTCGACCAATGGTGGGTGGCTGGTGCGCCGGGCTTCGCCATCCTCATCGTCAGCCTTGGCTTCAACCTGCTTGGCGACGGCCTGCGCGACGCACTCGATCCCCGCAGCGGTGACCAATGAGTGGCCCCCCTGATCAGCAGCCATCCAAGAGCACGCTTCTCGACGTCGAGGATCTGCGCGTCACCTTTCCGACCCGCACCGGCATGATCGAGGCGGTGCGCGGCGTTTCCTTTTCGCTTGGCCGCGAACGCCTCGGCATCGTCGGCGAGTCCGGTTCCGGCAAGTCGCAGACGGGCCGCGCCATCATGGGCCTGACACCGCCGCAGGCCCGGATATCGGCCAATAAATTGACTTTCGACGGCATCGACCTGCTCGGCATCTCGCCGCGTCAACGCCGGGCGCTGCGGGGCAACCGCATCGCCATGATCCTGCAGGACCCGAAATATTCGCTCGATCCGGTGATGAGCATCGGCCGCCAGATCGTCGAGACGCTGCGCACCCACGAAAAGGTCGGCAAGGCCGAGGCGCGCGAGCGCGCGCTGGCCATGCTCGAGGCGGTGCAGATCCGCGATCCCAAACGCGTCTTCGACCTGCATCCGCACGAAGTGTCGGGCGGCATGGGCCAGCGCGCCATGATCGCCATGATGCTGATCGCCGGACCGGAAATGATGATCGCCGACGAGCCGACCTCGGCGCTCGACGTCACGGTGCAACTCGACGTGCTCGGCATCCTCGACAGGCTGGTCGCGGAGCGCGGCATGGGCCTGATCTTCATCTCGCACGATCTGCGCTTGGTCTCGTCCTTCTGCGACCGCGTCATCGTCATGTATGCCGGCAAGGTCGTCGAGCAGCTCAAGGCGTCGGAATTGAGTCAGGCCCAGCATCCCTACACGCGGGGGCTGCTCAACTGCATGCCAAAAATCGGCGCCGACCGTCACCCACTGCCGGTGCTCGACCGCAAGCCGGAGTGGGCGGCATGACTTCTGCGATTGCCGTCGACAGGCTGGAGGTGATCTTCGACCGCTTCCGCGCGCTGAAGGGCGTCAGCCTCGACGTGCAGCAGGGCGAATCCTTCGGCCTGGTCGGCGAATCCGGCTCGGGCAAATCGACATTGCTGCGGGCCATAGCCGGCCTCGCGCCGGTCGCCTCGGGCAGCATCACAGTCAATGGCAAGACGCTCGGCGCGCGCCGCGACAAGGCCTTTTACCGCGAAGTGCAGATGGTCTTTCAGGATCCTTACGGCTCGCTGCACCCGCGCCAGACCGTCGACCGCCTGCTGCAGGAGCCGCTCGCCATCCATGGTTTTGCCGATGGCGAAAAGCGGATCGAACGCGCGCTCGACGAGGTCGGCCTCGGCAACGGCTTTCGTTTCCGTTACGCGCACCAGCTTTCCGGCGGTCAGCGCCAGCGCGTGGCGATCGCGCGCGCGCTTATCCTCGAGCCCTCGATCCTGCTGCTCGACGAGCCGACCTCGGCCCTCGACGCCTCGGTGCAGGCGGAAGTCCTCAACCTGCTGGAGGAAGTCCGCCGGCGGCGCAAGCTGACCTTCCTGATGGTCAGCCACGACCTCGCAATCATCACCCATATGTGCGAGCGGCTGATGGTGATGCAGGGCGGCGAGGCGGTGGAGAATCTGGTGGCCAACGATCTCGTCGAGCGCCGTGTGACGAAGGATTATACGCGCAACCTGTTGCGGGCCAGTGACGGGTTTGTGAGGACGGCTCCGAAGCAGATCTGACGATAGTTCTCCGCGTCACGCCAGGGAGCTCGACCTCGCCTTAAGTTTCCGCAACAGCGGCGAGGTCTACTTCGCCGCCCTGTTCCCGCTTCGGCTCCTTGATCCTGAACCACGTCACATAAAGCGCCGGCAGGAACAAGAGCGTGATCGCGGTACCCGCTATGATGCCGCCCATCATCGCATACGCCATCGGCCCCCAGAACACTTCGCGCGCGATCGGGATCAGCGCCAGGCTGGCCGCGGCCGCCGTCAGCGCGATCGGCCGCATGCGGTGCTCCGTTGCCTCGATGACCGCGGCCCAGCGATCCCTGCCCTCGGCGACAAGGTCCTCGATCTGCACGATCAGGATGACCGAGTTGCGGATCAGGATGCCGATCAGCGCCAAGACGCCGAGAATGGCGACGAAGCCGAGCGGCGCTCCGCTCGGCACCAGGGCCGCGACCACGCCGATCAGCCCGAGTGGCGCCACCGCCACCACCAGGAACAGGCGCTGGAAGCTCTGCAACTGCACCATCAGGATGGTCGCCATGACGAACAGCATCAGCGGCACCACGGCCGCGATCGGCCCCTGGCTCTTGGCGCTTTCCTCGACGGAGCCGGCGGTCTCGACCGAATAGCCGGCCGGCAGCTTGGCGATAAAGGCGTCGACCGACGGTTTCAACTCGTTGACGACGGTCGCCGGCAGCACGTCGCCGACCAAGCCGGCGCGCACGGTGATGGTCGGGATGCGGTCGCGTCGCCACACGGTGGGCTGCTCCAGATCGTAGCGAAAATTGGCCACTGCGGCGAGTGGGATCGCCTCGCCATTTCCGGTCGGTAATTGGATGTTTTGCAGCGTCTCGATCGAGCCGCGTTCGGCCTCGCGCGAGCGAGCCACGACGTTGATCAGGTACGTCGCGTCACGCACCTGCGTGATCGTCGCGCCGCCCACCGTGCTGTTCAGTGTGCTGGCGATGTCGGACGAGGTGATGCCGAGTTGGCGCGCCTTGTCCTGCAGCACGTCGACCCTCAGCACACGCTGCGGTTCGTTCCAGTCGAAAGTCGGCGCCGCGAGTTTCGGATTGACCGAGATCACGCCGGCGAATTGCTGCGCCAGTTCTCGCACCGTCTGGATGTCGGGGCCGCCGACGCGGTACTGCACAGGCCGCCCGACCGGCGGTCCGAGTTCAAGCGGCTTGACGAAAGCGTCGGTGCCGACAAACTCCGCGCGCAGCAGCTTCTCCAGCGCCGGCTTCACCCGGTTGCGCGCCTCGATGCTCTTGGTGACGATCACCGTCTGGCCGAAATAGGGATTGGCCGGCTGCACGTCATAGGCCAGCACGAAGCGCACGGCGCCCTGCCCGATATAGGACGAAAAATGATCGATGTCGGGATTGCCAACCAGCGCCCGCTGTTCGAAGCGCTCCATCTGGTCGCGCGTCTCGGTAATCGAGGAGTTCTGTGGCAGGTTCCAATCGACGATCAGCTCCGGCCGGTCGGAAGGTGGGAAGAACTGCTGCTGCACCAGGCCGAAGCCGGCGATCGAGGCGGCGAACAGAAGCACGGTCACGATGATCGTCAGCCAGTGATGGCGCACCGAGCCGACAAGGACGCGCCGGAACAGCGACGTGAAGCGTCCTGGCTGGTCATGATGCTTGGTCTTCATCGTCGCCGGCAGGATGGTCACGCCGAGCAGCGGCGCGAACAGCACCGCCACGATCCATGACACCAGCAGCGACACCGCGATGACGACGAATAAGGTGAAGGTGTATTCGCCGGCAGCACTCGAGTTGAGCCCGATCGGGATGAAGCCCGCGACCGTCACCAGCGTGCCGGTCAGCATCGGGAAGGCGGTCGAGGTGTAGACATAGGTCGCCGCCTTGCGCAGGCTGTCGCCGACCTCCAGCCGCGCCACCATCATTTCGACCGCGATCATCGCGTCGTCGACCAGCAGCCCGAGCGCGATGATCAGAGCGCCGAGCGAAATGCGCTGCAGCGATATCCCCAGATACTCCATGACCGTGAAGGTGATGGCCAGCACCAGCGGGATCGACAGCGCCACCACGAAGCCGGCGCGCATGCCAAGGCTGATGAACGAGACGGCAAGCACGATCGCCACCGCCTCGAACAGCGCACGCGTGAACCCTGAGACCGCCTCCTCGACGATGACGGGCTGGTCGGCTACCAGATGCACGCCGACGCCGACCGGCAGGTCGGCCAGCACCTTGTTCATCTCCTCATGCAGCGCCTCGCCGAATTTGAGCAGATTGGCGTTGGGCTTCATGCCGATGGCAAGCCCGATCGCGTTCTGGCCGTTGAAGCGGAACAAGGCCGTCGGCGGGTCGGCATAACCGCGCGTGATAGTCGCCACGTCGCTAAGCCGGAAGAACCGATCGTTGACGCGCAGGTTGATCGCGCGCAGGCTCTCCTCGGAGGTGAACTGGCCGCCGACGCGCACGCTGATGCGCTCCGGCCCGGACTGAATGACGCCGGACGGGGTGATCGCATTCTGGGCCTGCAGGCTGGCGACGATTTGCTGCTGGTTGAGGCCAAGCGCCGCTATCTGGCGCGTCGAGAATTCGAGATAGATGGCCTCGTCCTGCGCGCCGACCAGATCGAGCTTGCCGGCATTGGGCACGGTCAGGATCTTGGTCCTGACATCCTCCACATAGTCGCGCAACTGGCGTGGCGTCAGCCCGTCTGACGTGAAGGCATAGATGTTGCCGTAGACATCGCCGAAGCGGTCGTTGAAGAACGGTCCCTGCACGCCTTGCGGAAACTGCGCCTTGATGTCGTTGACCATGTTGCGCACCTGAAGCCAGTTCGGCACGACGTCGCGCGCCTTGGTGGTGTCCTTCAGGTTGACGAAGATGACGGTCTGGCCGGCGGTGGTGACGGATCTGGTGAAGTCGAGGCTGTCGAGCTCCTCGAGCTTTTTCTCAATGCGATCGGTCACCTGCTGCACCGTCTCCTTGACCGAGGCACCCGGCCAGTTGGCCTGGATAATCATGGTCTTGATGGTGAAGTTGGGGTCTTCCTCGCGGCCGAGATTGAGATAGGAAAATACGCCGGCCACCACGAAGACCAGCATGAAATACCAGACCAGCGAGCGGTGGTTGAGCGCCCAGTCGGAGAGGTTGAAGCCCTTCATGAGGCTCCTCCCTCGGGCACTTTGACCTTCTGGCCGTCGACGAGGCTGTGAACGCCGGCGGTGACGACGCGCATGCCGGCCTCGAGCCCGTCCGCCACGGTGAAGGTGCCTCCAGACTTCCACGCGACCTTGATATCGCGCGCGCTCACGCTCGATGTCTTTGGATCGACGATCCACACTTTTTCAGAACCGTTTTTTTCGAGCAGCGCCGAGATGGGCAGTTCGATCGTTGGTACGACCTTGGTCATCCGGGTCGCGGTTACCGTCGAACCGAGCCTGAAGGCTTGCGGCGGATTGTTGAGCGTCAGCTTGACGCGCCGGGTGCGGGTCGAGCCCTCGGACTGGGGCGCGATCTCGCGCAGCTTGGCCTCTGTCTGGATTGTCGGCAGCGACTGCAAGATGACCTGGAAGGGCGTGCCGGCCGAGAGATCGCCGGTCAACTGGTCGGGAATATCGACGACCGCTTCACGCGGGTCCGAGCGTGCCACGGTGACGACCGTCTGGCCCGGCGAGACGGTTTGGCCGACCTCCGCTCCGACGGCGGTGACGACGCCGTCAAAATCCGAGAACAGCCTGGCGTAGCCGAGCTGCTCCTGGGACTTGGCCAGCGAAGCCTTGGCCCGCTCGACGCTGGCTTCCGCGGCCTTGCGTGCCTGCTGCGCGGCATCGAAGACGGACTGCGACGTATTGGCCGAGGTGAGCAACTGGCGCTGGCGCTCCTCGCTGGCGGCGGCATTGGCGAACTGCGCCTGCGCATTGGAGAGTTCGGCCCTGGCCGCCTGGACGGCCAGCTCCAGCGCGGTCGGGTCGAGTGCCGCGATCGTCGTGCCCTTGCTGACGATGTCGCCGACCTTGACGTCGCGCGAGACGACGCGACCGAGCAGTCGGAAGGCAAGATCGGCACTGACCTGCGGTTCGACCGAGCCGGCGAAACCGAAGATCTGGGTGGTGCGCGGCTCGACCACGACCGACAGCACCGGCCGGACGATCTCCGGCGGTTTTTCCTCCGATTTCGAACAGGCTGCGAGCGTGCCAAGCGCGGCAAGGCCAAGCAGGAGCCGCTTCATTGCGCCGCTCCCGATATTTCGACTGTCTGGCCGGGGTTGAGCAATTGCCCGCCTGACGTAACGACGCTCTGGCCCTCGCTCAGTCCCTTGGCAATGACGACGGTACCCGAATCGAACGCCAGCACCTCGACCGGCGTCGTCGCGACTGCCTTGGTCGCGGGATCGACGATCCAGACCGCCAGCTTGCCGGCGCTGGATGTCAGGGCCTGCCAGGGCAACAGGATCGCCTTCGCCGGCTTGGCGCCGACCGAGCCGATGACGGCCGCCCCCAGCGGCATGCCGGCGGGGGTCTCGGGAATGGCTACCTTGACCCTTATCGAGCCCGAAGCCGGGTCGACCGCCGGTGAGATCTCGCGCACCTTGCCCGTTGCTCTGACCTGCGGATCGGCTAACAGCGTGATCGTCACCGCCGGCGAGGCCGGCGTCCTGGCGACCAGCGTCTCCTGCACGTTGAACACGGCGTCGCGGTCGCCGTCCTCGGCAACGGTGAAGACGGTCTGCGCCGCCTGCACCACCTGGCCGGCTTCGACCTGGCGGGCGGTGATCACGCCGGCGGCACCGGCCTTGAGTTCGGTGAAAGACAGGTTCTGCCGGGCGTTCGCGAGCGCGCTCTGCGCGGCATCGACGCTGCCTTGCGCCACCTTCAGTGCCTGGTCGGCCGCGTCATAATCGCGCCTGGTGGTGAAACCCTGGGCAAGCAGCGTCTTTTGCCGCTCGAAAGTGGCCGCGGCCTGGGTCAGTTGCGCCTGCGCGGCATCGAGATCGGCCTGCGCCGATCGCAGATCGGATTCCTGCTCCTGCGGATCGATGCGGGCAAGCACTGTCCCCTGATCAACATGCTGGCCGACATCGACAAGCCGCTCGGCGACGCGTCCGCCAACCCGGAACGAAAGATTGTTCAGCGTGCGCGCCGCGATCACCCCGGTCAGGGAGGTTCTCGGCGCATAGTCGGCCATCGCCACCGTTTCGGTGCGTACCATGACCGGCAGCTTCTTTTCCGCCGCCGCCTGCTTTTGGCAACCGGCGAGCAGCGCCAGGGCCGTGCAGGCGAGAATTGAAGCGGCTGGAAAAGACAAAAGGCTAGGAGTTTTGGCGGATGGCGGCGAGACGGACGATGTCACGTTCCTGCTCATGGCTCCCCTCGGCCGCGCGCCGGTCGCTGATCGCGGTCCCTCGCGGATAGTCAGGAGGATAGTCGATCCCGGAAAAAAGGAAACCGGTCTCGTAGACGTATCGCCGGACTGGTTAAGTCAGGCCCAATCGACCCTGCGATGGTGCCGGCTTGAGGAAAACCTGAAATAAGGCCAGAAGGGAACTCAACGGCATCAAACAGAACGGGCGCCGGCCCGGTGAGGGATATGATGAAGAACTCCGCCATTTCCGAACGCAAGAACCAGTCGATCTCGCGCGGCGTCGGCATGACCACGCAAATCTACGCCGACCGGGCCGAGAATTCGGAGATCTGGGATGTCGAGGGCCGCCGCTATATCGACTTCTCCTCGGGCATCGCCGTCGTCAACACCGGCCATCGCCATCCCAAGGTGATCGAGGCGGTCAAGGCGCAACTCGACCGCTTCACCCACACCTGCCACCAGGTCGTGCCTTACGAGAGCTATGTGCGGCTGGCCGAACGGCTGAACGCCATGCTGCCCGGCAAGTTCGAGAAGAAGACGATCTTCGTCACCACCGGCGCCGAGGCGGTGGAGAATGCCATCAAGATCGCTCGCAACGCCACCGGCCGCCAGGCCGTCATCGCCTTCGGCGGCGGCTTCCACGGCCGCACCTTCATGGGCATGGCGCTGACCGGCAAGGTCGTGCCCTACAAGGTTGGCTTCGGCGCCATGCCGGGCGACGTCTACCACGTGCCGTTCCCCGTGCAACTGCATGGCGTCTCGGTCGCCGATTCGCTGGCGGCACTTGACAAGCTGTTCAAGGCGGATGTCGATCCGGCCCGCGTCGCCGCGATCATCATCGAGCCGGTTCAGGGCGAGGGTGGCTTCTACGACGCGCCGCGTGAACTCCTGACGGCGCTGCGCAAGCTCTGCGATCAGCACGGCATGCTGCTCATCGCCGACGAAGTGCAGACCGGCTTTGCCCGCACCGGCAGGATGTTCGCCATGGACCATCACGAGGTGGCGGCCGACATCACCACCATGGCCAAGAGCCTGGCCGGCGGCTTCCCGCTGTCGGCGGTCACCGGCCGCGCCGAGATCATGGATGCACCCAACCCCGGCGGGCTCGGCGGCACCTATGGCGGCAGCCCGATCGGCGTCGCCGCGGCACACGCCGTCCTGGATGTCATCGAGGACGAAAAGCTCTGCGACCGCGCCAACACGCTGGGTGCGCGGCTGAAGCAGCGTCTGCAGTCGATCCGTGACGACGTGCCCGAGATCGTCGACATCAGGGGTCTGGGCTTCATGAACGCGGTTGAGTTCAACGACGTCAAGAAGGGCCTGCCGTCGGCCGAGATCGCCAACGCGATCCGCCTGAAGGCGCTCGACAAGGGTCTGATCCTGTTGACCTGCGGCGTCTATGGCAACGTCATCCGCTTCCTGGCGCCGATCACCATCCAGGACGAAGTCATGAACGAAGCGCTCGACATTCTGGAAAGCTCGATCCGCGAAGTCTGCGCAGCCTGATCGACAAGGACGAGCGTTCCGATTCACATGTCTTTGGGCATCTTTTCTTCCTCGAAGATGCCCTCAATATCGCGCGCGCCGTGCAAAATGCGCTCGACGCGCACGTCGTTGCCCTGGGCGGTGTAGAAAATTATACATTTTTGGAACGCGACGGACCGCAGACCAGGCCAAAGCTCGGAACGAGGTGCGCCTCCGCGTGGCGCATTCTCTATGCGGCCACATCGTCCGCGAAGCGCCGCTATAAAACGGTGAGCGGCGGGCGGATTTTCAGCATGGATGTAATCGCCGATCTCCTCGATGTCCTGCACCGCGGCAGGCGCAAAACTGAGGGCCATTACTTGTGGGTTCCACCGCTGTATTTTTTCTCCAGCCGGTCAAAAACGCTGTTGGCCTGAATGCCCGGTCCGCTTTCTACACCCTTGCGGATGTCCTCACGCAGTGCCGCAAGTTTCGTTTGCCGCTGCTCCTCGCGTTCCTCCAAGAGGCGCAGGCTATCACGCACAACTTCGCTGGCGCTGGCATAGCGGCCGCTTTCAACCAGTTCGCGCACGAACGTTTCGTAGCGAGGTCCGATGCTGTAGCTCGCAGGCATGGGGACGGCCTTCCATTTTATCCGCGATTATCAATTTATGATAAGCTCATTGATTTTTTTGGCAAGATCCCGGCCTGCTTTAGCCCGTAACCCGGGCAGGCTCGTCCTGGTGAAATTGTGCCAATGCCGCCTTCAGCCCTTCGGGACCCGTGGCCACCGTCTGCGGTGTCGGCGAGAAGCCGGCACCGAGCATCTTGCGGCCAAGCATGTGGTCGCCGGGGCGGTTGACGGATTCGATGCCGAGCAGCCGGTCTCCCGCGTAGTGGTAGATCGAGAACTTGTTGTCGGGCAGGTCACCGAGCACGACATGGCTGTCGCCGCCTGATGTCAGCCCGACCATCTGCAATTTCATGTCGCCAATGTCGGACCAGAACCATGGCACCGCCGAATAAGCGTCGGCGTGGCCTGATATGGTGCGCGCGGCGAGCCGCGCCTGGTCGGTGGCGTTTTGCACCGATTCCAGCCGCACGTCGCCGCCGGTGAACCAGTGCCGGTACGAGGCGGCGTCGCCGATGGCGAGGATGTTCGGTACCGAGCTGCGCATCTGGTGATCGACGCGGATGCCGTTGGCGATGGTGAGGCCGGCTTCCTGCGCCAGTTCGACATTCGGCACGGCACCGATGCCCACCACGACCATGCGCGCCGGCAGCCTTTCGCCTGAGGTGGTGATCGCTGCGGTGACATGGCCGTCTTCGCCTTCGAGCCTTGCAATCGAGGTGCCGGTCAGGATGCGCACGCCTGTCGATTCCAGCCTTTGCCGGACATGGCTAGCCACCACCGGCGCCACGGCGCGGCCAAGCAGCCGGTCGACCGCCTCGACAACGGTGACGGTGCGGCCCGCCGCCCGAAGCGTCGCGGCGATTTCCAGTCCGATGAAGCCGCCGCCGAGAATAACGACATCTTCGCTGTGCGCGCTCAAGTCCCGGATCAGCCGGGCATCGGCCAGCGAGCGCAGCGACACCACGCCGAACAGCTCCGCGCCGGGTAATGGCAAGGCACGCGGGCGCGATCCGGTCGCCAGGATCAGATGGTCGAAGACAAGTGCGCCACCGCCGGCGATGTCGAGACTGCCGCGGCCGACATCGATGCGCTCGATCCGGATGCCCGGCCGGTAGTCGATGGCGCTGCCGGTGTAGAAGGCTTCGCCGCGCAAGGGCTGCGGTTTGGCCGTGGCATCCTTGATAAAAGTCTTCGACAGCGGCGGCTTGTGATAGGGCAGTTCATTCTCGTCGCCCACCAGGATCACCGGCCCATCATAGCCATCCTCGCGCAGACTGGCGGCTGCCTGCACGCCCGCATGACCCGCACCGACAATGACCACGCCGTTCTTCATCGCATTCCGATCCCAATTCGATCCTAGGACGTCTCGCCAAGCGGCAATTGCCTGGCACCGCCGCAAGAGAATGTCTGCGGGTCGCACCCGGGATGGCGACTGTCAATCGTACAGTTCGGCCGCAAAGTCGGTGCAAGGGAACGCGTAAAGTTGACAGTTGTAGTTTAGAATAATTCTAAACTGTTGTTTCGATTAGGTTTTTCAGCAATTTCCGTTGACTCCATCGAACTCGAAGTTTTAAGGAAGCTTGCGCATTGGCGCATCCCTTTGATGTCTGGGCCTTGAACCCGTTCGATTGGAGGCATTTTGGTGTCTTTCTTCCCTGAGCCGCGCGGCAGCGCGGCATATCTTGCGGCCGGTGGCATGCACACGGCCTGGTGCCGGTTGCCGCGCGCGCCGTTTGCGGAATTCCCGAGAAACTGGAGAGCGATAATGACGGCACGATATGGCAGCAGGCTTGTGGCGATCGGCGCCACGGCGCTGCTGACGGCGGCGGTGTTCGTGCTGCCTGCAAAGGCGCAAACCGATGCGAAGGCGGTGATCAAGACCTATTCCGACATCGCGCTTGCCAAGTACGAGGATTCGCTAACCACGGCGCGGACGCTGGACAAGGCGGTCGACGCGCTGCTGGCCAACCCGTCGGCGGAGACGCTCAATGCCGCCCGCGACGCCTGGAAGGCGGCCCGCGTCCCCTACCAGCAGACCGAGGTCTATCGCTTCGGCAACAAGGTCGTCGACGACTGGGAGGGCGAGGTGAATTCCTGGCCGCTGGACGAAGGCCTGATCGACTATGTCGCCAAGAGCTACGGCACGGAATCGGACGCGAATTCGCTCTACACCGCCAATGTGATCGCCAACAAGGAGATCGAGATCAACGGCAAGAAGATCGACGCCGCGACGCTTTCGCCGGAATTCCTCTCCGGCACCTTGCAGCAAGCCGGCGGTATCGAGGCCAACGTCGCTACCGGCTATCACGCCATCGAGTTCCTGCTCTGGGGCCAGGATCTGCATGGCACCGGTCCAGGCGCCGGCGAGCGTCCCTATACGGATTACGACCTCAAGAACTGCACCGGCGGCAATTGCGACCGCCGCGCACAGTACCTGAAATCGGCAACTGACCTTCTGGTCTCCGACCTGCAGAAGATGGTCAATGACTGGAAGGAAGACGGCGCCGCGCGCAAGAACCTCGTCGATGGCGAGCCGAACACCGCGATCTCGATCATCTTCACCGGCATGGGCTCGCTCTCCTACGGCGAACTGGCCGGCGAGCGCATGAAGCTCGGCCTGCTGCTGCACGATCCCGAAGAGGAGCATGACTGCTTCTCCGACAACACCTACAATTCTCATCTCTATGATGCAGTCGGCATTCGCGCCGCCTATCACGCCAGCTACACACGGCTGGATGGTACCGTCGTTTCGGGTCCCTCGGTGCACGACATGGTCAAGGCAGCGGATCCGGCAATCGACAAGGAACTGTCCGACAAGCTCGATGTTTCGGTCGCCAAGATGGAAGCCATCAAGGCACGGGCATTGGCCGGCGAGGCCTACGACCAGCAGATCGCCGAGGGCAATACGGCGGGCAATGCCACCGTGCAGGCGGCAATCGACGCATTGATCGACCAGACCAAGTCGATCGAACGCGCCGTCGGCGCCTTGAAGCTGAACAACATCGCCTTCGAAGGCTCCGACAGTCTCGACGCGCCCGACAAGGTGTTCAAGTAAGCCCCCAGCCAAACGGCGCATCGGAGCGCCGTCAGCCAGAGCGACGAAATGCTGATCTGCCATTGCAACATCATCACCGAGAAGGAGATCGAGCAGACGATCATCGGCCTGCTGGATCAGGATCCCTGGCAGCTCATCGTGCCGGCAAAGGTCTATCACGCCATGCACAAACGGGGTCGCTGTTGCGGCTGCTTCCCAAATGTGGTCGAAACGATCATTCGGGTCACCGAGAACTACCACGCCCGCTCGCAGGCAAGCGGCGTGGACATCGTTTCACATCTGGATCGCGTCAGAGGCCTGCGCGTCCAATACGGGAGCAGGACCCATGAAAGGCGAACCACAGATCATCGAGCGGCTTAACGAGGCTCTCTTTCTGGAGCTCGGCGCCGTCAACCAGTATTGGGTGCATTTCCGCCTGCTCGAGGATTGGGGATACGCCAAGCTGGCCAAGAAGGAGCGGGCGGAATCGATCGAGGAGATGCACCACGCCGACAAGCTCGTCGCCCGCATCATCTTCCTTGAAGGCCATCCCAACCTGCAGTCCGTGGCGCCGCTGCGCATCGGCCAGAACGTCAAGGAAGTGCTCGAATCCGACCTGGCCGGTGAATATGACGCGCGCACTGCGTATAAGCGCTCGCGCGAAATCTGCGAGGAAGCGGGCGACTACGTGACGATGAAACTGTTCGAGGAACTGCTCGCCGACGAGGAAAGCCATATCGACTTCCTCGAGACGCAGCTCGACCTGCTGGCCTCGATCGGTGAGGAAAAGTACGGCCAGCTCAACGCCGCACCGGCGGACGAGGCGGACTAAGGATATGCGGGAATGCGGCGCCTCTTAGACGTCCTGCGCCGCTTGCGGCGGGCCAAGGGCCCGCCGCGCCTCCGGAAAATGCCAGCCATATCGGCTGGTCGGCACGGCATTATTCTGATGCTGGCGCTGACCACTTCTGCCATCGCCGGCGACCTTCTACCCGCCGGTCTCGCCACCACGCGCACCGACCTTAATGCCAAGGATCAGGTGCGCGTCACAGCCATTACCAGGCCGACCACGGATTTTTCCAAGCCCGAGCCTTTCGAACTGATGCAAGGTGGCGCCGGCACCTCGCGGAAAGACATCAGCCGTGATTCCTTCTCGCAATCTTCGGCCAACATCAGCTTCGAGGAAGAAGGCACCTTCAAGCTCGGCAATGCGCTTTTCCGCAAGAACTGGGTCTCGTCGCCGTCCTCGACGCAGGCATCGGATGGGCTCGGACCCTTGTTCAACGAACGCGCCTGCCAGAACTGCCATCTGAAGGATGGACGCGGACGGCCGCCGCAAGCCGATGTTGGCACCACCTCGATGTTCCTGCGGCTGGCGCGCGATGCCAGCAGCGCGGAAGAAAAGGCGGCGCTCGCCGACTATAGGCTGCTCAACCTTCCAGACCCGGTCTATGGCACGCAATTGCAGCAACTGGCCGTGCCTGGTCTCAGGGGTGAGGGCAGGATGCGTGTCGACTATCGGGAACGGAAGGTGGAACTGCCGGACGGCACCGCGGTTTTACTGCGCAAACCCGCCTATACGATCGATGATCTCGGCTACGGGCCGCTCGATCCGCGCACCACGCTGTCGCCGCGCCTGACGCCGCCGATGATCGGCCTCGGCCTCATCGAACAGATCGCGCCGGCCGACATTCTGGCCCGTGCCGACCCTGACGACAGGGATGGCGATGGTATTTCCGGCAAGCCCAACATCGTGCGTGATGGCCTGAGCGGCGAGCTGACGCTTGGCCGTTTCGGCTGGAAGGCGCAGACCGCGTCGATCCGCCAGCAGGCCGCCGATGCCTTTGCCGGCGATATCGGCATCTCGACGCCGGAGGCGCCGAAACACTGGGGCGATTGCACCGCCGCGCAGGAAAAGTGCCTCGCCATGCCCAACGGCGTGCAGGCGCGCCTCGGCCCGGTCGAGGCGCCGGCGCCGGTGATGGATCTCGTCACCTTCTATTCGCGCAACCTGGCGGTGCCGGCGCGACGCGACCTCGCCTCGCCTGAGGTGCTCGCCGGCAAGAAGGTCTTTTATGAAATCGGCTGCGTTGCCTGTCACACGCCGAAATTCGTTACCCGTCGCGATGCACCTGACAAGCCGCAGGCGTTCCAGTTGATCTGGCCTTATTCCGATTTCCTGCTGCACGACATGGGGCCGGATCTTGCCGACGGCCAGGCTGTGGGCGATGCGACTGGCAATGAGTGGCGCACGCCGCCGCTATGGGGCATCGGCCTCACTGAAATGGTCAACGGCAATTCCTTCTATCTGCACGATGGCCGTGCGCGCACTTTGGTCGAGGCCATCTTGTGGCATGGCGGCGAGGCGCAGAAGGCGCGCGACCGCTTTGCCGCCACCAGCGCCACCGAGCGCGATGCATTGGTCAAATTTCTGGAGTCACTCTGATGGCGAAGCGTTTCGCGCTGGTTCTCGTTCTTCCGCTGGTTCTGCTGGGCGCCTTGCCCGCATCGGCCGCGGTGAAAGCCTCTGATGTGATCCAGCGCGCGATCGACGGCTTTGTCCGCCCGGCATATGAGGACCTGCACCAGCATGCGAAAGCCCTCGCCAAAGCCATGCACAAGCTTTGCGAGGCACCCTCGCAAGCGGACCTTGAAGCGGCGCGAGCCGCGTTCTCGGCTACCGTCTACGCCTGGTCATCGGCCGAGATCATCGGTTTCGGGCCGATCAAGGAGAACAACAGGCTGGAGCGCATGCTGTTCTGGCCGGATCGCAAGAGCATCGGCCTGAAACAGGTGCAGGCGGCGTTGTCTGACAAGGATCCCGCCGCCACCGATCCTGTCCAGCTTGCGGGCAAGAGCGTTGCCATGCAGGGGCTCGGGGCGCTGGAATTCGTGCTTTACGGCGACGGCGCCGACGCCTTGGCGGGCAAGGCTGAACCCTATCGCTGCGCTTACGGGGCGGCTGTCGCCGGCAACATCGAAACCATCGCCGCGGACGTCAGCGCGGCCTGGGACAAACCAGACGGATTCGCGGCACTGTGGGCCAATCCGGGGCCGCAAAACCCGCTCTATCGCGATGGCAACGAGGCGGTCACCGAACTGGTCGGCGTCTTCATCAACGAACTGGAAATGGTCCGTGACGTGCGCCTGAAGGGTTTTCTGGGCGCCAAGCCCGAGGCCGACAAGCCAAAACAGGCGATCTACTGGCGTTCGCAAAACACCGCCAACGCGCTGGCCGGAAATCTGGCCGGCATCGATGCGCTGTTCCAGGTGTCGAAGCTCGGCAACGCGCTGCCGCCGGATGCGCGCTGGATGGCAGAGTCGATCCACATCCAGCTGCTCAACGGCGTTGCGACCGCCAAGGCCGTCCAGGGTCCGATCGACAAGGCGCTCGCCGATCCGGCGCTGCGCGAAAAACTCGAGCATCTCGCCCTGATCACCTCCAGCCTGTCGACCCTGATCGGCACCAGGCTGACCGCCGAATTCGGCCTGACCGCCGGCTTCTCGTCGCTGGATGGAGACTGAGCGTGACCTTGAGATTGGCCGAAACGCCCATAGCTTCGTCATCCTGGGGCGAAGCAAGGAGCGAAGCGACGCGGCGTAGATCCCAGGATCCATGCCGTGACCGCAAGGCCTTGCAACGGTTCAGAATTCTACTCTGCTGCATTCCTCGGCGAAAGTCACGGCATGGATCCTTGGGTCTCCGCGACGGAGCTACGCTCCTGCTCCGCCCAAGGATGACGAAGTTCCGGAGGCTTCGGCCAACTTCCAACGTCTGCGATGAGTCATTCGAAGAATCGGCAGGTGCCAAGCGTCAGCTCCGATCCCTAAAAATTACCATGTCTTGGAGCCGGCCAGTGCAGGGGAGGGCCATGTCTTGAAAACGCCTCTCATCGACCGCCGCGATTTCTTGAGGGCCGCCGGCATTGGCTTTGCCGCCGCCGTGACGCCCTCGGCCTGGGCAAATACGCTCGCGGCGGATGCCGTGTTCGCCACCGCCTTCGTCAAGCGCGACGGCAGTTTTGGTGCCGCCGTTCTGTCCGAGGCCGGCAAGGTGCTGCATGCGATCGACCTGCCCGATCGCGGTCATGACGTCACCTTCGATCCGATCTCGAAGCGTTCGGTGGTTTTCGCCCGCCAGCCCGGCACCTTCGCCGTGGTTTTCGATCACGCCGGGCGCGACGCCCCGCAGACCATCGCCAGCATCGCGGGCCGGCACTTCTTCGGTCATGGTGTCTTTTCGCCCGACGGCGCTCTGCTCTACGCCACCGAGAACGACTTCGACAACGCCGCTGGCGTGGTCGGCGTCTATGACGCGCGGGCGAAATTCAATCGCGTCGGCGAATTCCCGACCTACGGCATGGGCCCGCACGAACTTCTTCTGCTGGGCGACGGCAAGACGATCGCGGTCGCCAATGGCGGCATCGAGACCCATCCAGACTATGGACGCGCCGAGCTCAACATTGCCACCATGAAACCTTCCTATGTGCTGATCGACCGCGCCACCGGCGACCTGATCGAAAAGCATGAACTGCCGGCCGCTCTGCACCAATTGTCGATCCGTCACATGGATACCGACCAGACAGGCACCGTCTGGTTCGGCTGCCAATACAGGGGCTCCGGCACCGATCGTCCGCTTCTGGTCGGTCGCGCCGCGCGGGGCAAGGAATTGGCATTGCTCGACATGCCGTCGGATGTGCTGTCCGGTTTCCGCAACTACATCGGCTCTGTCGCCGCCAATCCTGGTGCCGGCACCGTCGCCGTCTCCTCGCCGGAAGGCAATTCGCTGGTCGTGATCGATGCGGGCAGCGGCCGGACAGTCTCCTCCAGCGCGCTGGTCGAGGTCTGCGGCGTGGCGCCCGACGGGGCAGGTTTCATGGCCACCACGGGCGCTGGCGAGATCATCGAGGGCGGTGGTGCCACGCGGACGGAGCTGGACTATGTCTGGGACAACCACATGCTGCGCATAGGGCCGGCAGCATAAGCTCTTCTGCCAGGCCAAACCGAAGCCGCTTAACAAATTATGCACTATACACTTGCGGTTGCGCGCTATGGCGGGCACAGGGAATTGTTTCTCGAACCGGTCGTTTCATGAAAGTTCTCGCCATCGACTGTGCCGCCAGCCTCTGCGCCGCCTGCGTCTACGACGCGGCGGCTGGGCTGGAACTTGGCCGCTCGGTGCTCGATCTGGGCAAGGGTCATGCCGAGCACCTGATGGCCGTCATCGCTGACGCGTTGAAGACCGGCGCGACCGACTACGCCGGGCTTGGCGGCATTGCCGTCTCTGTCGGTCCGGGTTCCTTCACCGGCCTGCGCGTCGGCGTGTCGACCGCGCGTGGCCTGGCGCTGGCGCTCAAGCTGCCGGCAATCGGGGTGACGACCCTTGAGGCACTGGCCGCCGAGGCGGCCGGTGCCTTTCCTGGCCGCGCCGTGCTGGTGGCGCTTGATGCCGGCCGCGAGGAAATCCATGCCGCACTGTACGATGAAATGTCAGTGTTGACTTACGGTCCGGCCGTGGCCACGCTTGCGAATGCGGTGACGATGGCGACGGAACGTTTCGCGGTGCTCGCCGGCACGGCAGCGACGCTGATCGCTGACGCGGCCGGCCGTACCTTCGACATCGGGCCTCGGGCGGCCACCGCCGACATTCTCACCTACGCCCGGCTGGCTGCCGCAAAGGGGCAGGGCGAACGGCCGAAGCCGCTTTATCTGCGCGGTGCCGATGCCAAGCCGCAGGCCGGGTTCATACTTTCGAGGCAAAGACCATGATCCCGAAAAGTGGAAGCCGGTTTTCGCGGACAAACGGTTCCGTTTGTCCAGAGCTCATGGTCAGACGAGAAAACGAGAATTGATGCGCATACCTTTTCTTCAGCCACGTCGCCGCGACTACGCGCTCGAGCCGCTCAGGATCACCGACAGCGCCGCGGTCTCGCTGCTGCACCGCGAGGATTTTGTCCGCCCCTGGACCGATGGCGAGTTCGCCGCCTTGCTCGAACAGGACACCGTGTTCGGCTATGCCGCGCGCGAAACCGGGCAGGGCGCCAAGCCGCCTGTCGGCTTCGTCCTCGCCCGGCTGGCCGCGGGCGAGGGTGAAATCCTGACCGTCGCGGTGGCACGGTCGCATCGCCGCCAGGGGCTGGGCTGGCAGCTGATGGACGCAGTGCTGCGCGAATTGCATTCGCAGCGCGCCGAAGCCTTGTTCCTCGAGGTCGATGAGACCAATGCCGCGGCGATCGCCCTCTATCGTCGGTTGGGTTTTCGGGAAGTCGGCAAGCGTCCGGATTACTACAAGTCGCCCGATCGCGGGCCGACTGGGGCGCTTGTCATGCGCCGCGATCTTCGCTAGCCAGGGGCCGCATGATCCCGAAAATCGAATCCGATTTCGGAGAGGATCATGCGCCAGAATTAAGGTGTTACAGCGTCCTTTGCGCGTCCAAGAGGACGCGCGGCGCTGTAAT
The DNA here is from genome assembly GCF_020164995.1 of Mesorhizobium sp. CO1-1-11. Taxonomy (NCBI): domain Bacteria; kingdom Pseudomonadati; phylum Pseudomonadota; class Alphaproteobacteria; order Hyphomicrobiales; family Phyllobacteriaceae; genus Mesorhizobium; species Mesorhizobium sp. CO1-1-11. The sequence goes on along the minus strand of NZ_JAIUHE010000011.1, from coordinate 100,698 downwards.
GGTAGGGCGATGATCAAGAAAATCAGGATTTTCCTGGCGCTGGGCCTCGTCGTCGCTGGGTCGCTGGTTTTCGTGCCGCTGCAGATCCTGTCGATGAAGACCGGTTGGTGGCCGGAAACCTTCATCCTCAAGATCTGGCACCGGCTGATCATCCGGGCGCTCGGCATGCGTATCCATGTCAGAGGGGCGCTGTCCGACAAACGCCCCTTGCTGGTTGCCTCGAACCACATCTCCTGGACCGACATCATGGTGCTGGGCTCCTTTGCCGATGTGAAATTCATCGCCCGAGCCGACATGGAAGGCTGGCCGCTGATCGGCATGCTGTCGAAACTGCAGCGCACTGTTTTCATCGAGCGCGAACGCAAGCGTTCGTCTGGCGACCAGGCCAGCGAGATCGCCAGACGCATGGCCAAGGGCGATGCCATGGTGCTGTTCGCCGAGGGTTCGACCGGTGACGGCAATGTCGTCCTGCCCTTCAAAAGCACCCTGTTTGGCGCCGCCTCGATGGCCATTTCCGAAGGCGCGGCCGAGCAGGTCTTCATCCAGCCCGTTGCGATCGCCTATACGCGCCTGCACGGCGTACCGCTCGGCCGCCGTCACCGCCCGATCGCAGCCTGGATCGGCGACGAGGACCTGATGCCGCATCTCAAGGTGCTGATGGCCGAGGGCGCGCTCGACGTCGAGGTGCATTTCGGCGAACCGATCGCCTTTGCCAAGGGTTCCAACCGCAAGGAAACGGCCAAGCTGATGGAAGGCCGGGTGCGCGAGATGATGCAGGCGGCCCTTACCGATCCGCTCCCGAGCCGCTGAACCCAGCGGCCCCAAGGCAGAATCGTCTGTTTTTTGTCACGGAAAGGCGTTAGAAGCCGCCGGATGGACTTGAACACGATTGAAAGCGACGACATCGGCACTGCGGCCGGACAGCCGGCGGCGAACGCCACGGCAGCCAAGAAGGTCTTCGTCAAGACCTATGGCTGCCAGATGAACGTCTATGATTCACAGCGCATGACCGATGCGCTGGTCGCTGACGGTTATACGGCGACCGATGCCATCGGGGAGGCCGATCTGGTGCTGCTCAACACCTGCCATATCAGGGAAAAAGCCGCCGAAAAGGTCTATTCCGAACTTGGCCGCATCCGCGACATGAAGGCGGAACGCGCAAGTGCCGGCCGCGAGATGCTGATCGGCGTCGCCGGCTGCGTGGCGCAGGCCGAGGGCGCCGAGATCATCCGGCGTTCGCCGGCCGTCGACCTGGTCATCGGTCCGCAGACCTATCACCGTCTCCCCGACGTGCTGGCACGGGTTCGCGGCGGCGAAAAGATCGTCGAAACCGAGTACGCCATCGAGGACAAGTTCGAGCATCTGCCGCAGCCCAAGCGTGCCGAGGTGATCAAGCGCGGCGTCACCGCCTTCCTCACCGTCCAGGAAGGCTGCGACAAGTTCTGCACCTTCTGCGTCGTGCCCTATACGAGAGGCTCGGAAGTGTCGCGGCCGGTGGCGCAGATCGTCGCCGAGGCCGAGCGCTTGGCCGAGGCCGGGGTGCGCGAGGTGACGCTGCTCGGCCAGAACGTCAACGCGTGGCATGGCCAGGGCGAGACCAAAGGGGGCAAGACCGCGGAATGGGGTCTTGGCCGGCTGCTGTTCCGGCTGGCCGAAATCCCCGGCCTGGCGCGGCTGCGCTACACCACCAGCCATCCGCGCGACATGGACGACGAATTGATCGCCGCGCACCGCGACTTGGCCGCACTGATGCCCTATCTGCACCTGCCGGTGCAATCCGGGTCGGATCGCATTTTGAAGGCGATGAACCGCAGGCATACGGCCAAGGACTATCTGGCGCTGCTCGACCGCATCCGCGCCGCCCGCCCCGATATCGCGCTGTCGGGCGATTTCATCGTTGGTTTCCCCGGCGAGACGGAGGCCGATTTCGAGGCGACCATGGATCTGGTGCGCCAGGTGAATTATGCCTCGGCCTTCTCGTTCAAATATTCGCCGCGTCCCGGTACGCCCGGCGCCGAGATGTCCGACCACTTGCCGGAAGCGGTCAAGGACGACCGCTTGCAGCGCCTGCAGGCACTGCTGTTGAAGCAACAGCAGGATTTCGGCTTGAGTTTGATCGGCAGCACCATAGATACGCTGATCGAGAAGCCCGGTCGTCAGGCTGGCCAGAAGGTCGGCCGCTCGCCTTGGCTGCAGCCAGTTATTGTTGATGAAAACGCCGGCGAAATCGGTGACATTATCAAGGTGCGAATCACGAAGACGGGCTACAACAGCCTGTTCGCCGAATTGGCCTGATGGTCTCGGCAGATGAGGAGAGACGGTTGAGCGCAGCGGAGCTGAAGAATCTGCCCCCGGTACCGGCATCCGGGGCTTCTGACATGGCGCACATCGTTTTGACTTTCGACAACAACAAGCTTGCCAGCGCCCTTTACGGCCAGTTCGACGAAAACCTGGCCCGGCTTGAGCAGAAGCTCGGCGTCGACATACGCTCGCGCGGCAACCAGCTGACCATCAAGGGATCCGCTTCGGCCGCCGAACAGGCGCGCCGCGCCTTGGACAATCTCTACGGCATCCTGCAGAAGGGCGTCGATATCAGCCAGTCCGATGTCGACGGGGCCGTGCGCATGGCTATCGCCGCCGACGACCAGCTCACGCTGCCGACATTGGAGCGCAAGGGCAAGGTCTCCGCCGCCCAGATCGCCACCCGCAAGAAGACCATCTATGCCCGCTCCCTGAACCAGGACGCCTATATGCGGGCGCTGGAGCGGTCGGAACTGGTGTTTGGCATCGGTCCGGCCGGCACCGGCAAGACCTATCTGGCGGTGGCGCATGCGGCGATGCTGCTGGAACGCGGCATGGTCGAGCGCATCATTTTATCGCGACCGGCTGTCGAGGCCGGCGAACGGCTGGGCTTCCTGCCGGGCGACATGAAGGAGAAGGTCGATCCGTATCTGCGACCGCTCTATGACGCGCTCTACGACATGATGCCGGCCGACAAGGTCGAGCGCGCCATTGCAGCCGAAGTAATCGAAATCGCGCCGCTCGCCTTCATGCGCGGCCGCACGCTGGCGCACGCCGCCGTCATTCTCGACGAGGCTCAGAACACCACGCCGATGCAGATGAAGATGTTTCTCACCCGTCTCGGCGAGAACTCGCGCATGATCGTCACTGGCGATCCGACACAGATCGACCTTCCTCCGAGCACCAAGTCGGGCCTGGTCGAAGCCTTGCGTGTCCTCGACGGTGTGGCAGGCGCGGTAACCGTACGCTTCAACGATGTCGACGTCGTTCGCCATCCGCTGGTGGCGGAAATCGTCAGGGCCTATGATCGGGACGCCAAGCTGGCTCGTGGCCTCGGTGCCGAGAATTGATCTTGACGATGCGGCCTCATGGCTGAGGACAACACATCCGGCGGCGGGAGCCTTCCGGTTCCCGTCGAGATCGATATATCGGTTGAAGCGGGCGACTGGCCCGATGAAGCAAGCCTGACGCGGCTGGTCGATCGCGCGGTTGACGCCGCCTTTGCCGAGACCGGTGCGGCGGGTCATTCCGAACTCAGCATTGTTTTTTCCGACGACGCCCATGTCCGTACGTTGAATGCCGGCTGGCGCGGCAAGGACAAGCCCACCAACGTCTTGTCTTTCCCGGCTTTTCCGCCGGCAAAAGGCGGCCCGCTGCCGCCGATGCTCGGCGACATCGTGCTTGCCGCCGAGACGGTGGCGCGCGAGGCGGCACTGGAAGACAAGCCGCTGGAGAACCATATCTGCCATCTCGTCATCCATGGCCTGCTGCATCTCATGGGCCATGATCACGAGACCGACGCGGAGGCCGAGGAGATGGAAGCCATCGAGCGCGCCGCGCTGGCAAGGCTTGCCATTCCCGATCCCTACGCGTAACTAAAAACGACCAATTGACCGGACGACGATGAACGACAAACCAGAGACTGCCGCCCGCCCCGATGTCGGCAGTGCGATCAAGGCTTCCGATACGTCGGAAGAGGGATCAGGTCCGAGTACCGTCACCCCTGGTGTTGCCAACACTGGCAGCGCGGCCATCGAGCCGTCGCCTGCCGGCCCCTCCCTGTTCAACCGCGTGCTGGGCCTGTTCCGGCAACGCAACGGCACCAGCCTGCGCGAAGAGATCGCCGGCGCGCTCGCCGAGACGACGAGCGATGTCGAATCCTTCTCGCCTGGCGAGCGCGCCATGCTCAACAACATCCTGCGCCTGCGCGAGGTGCGCGTCGAGGACGTTATGGTGCCGCGCGCCGATATCGAGGCGGTCGAGATCGCCACGTCGCTCGGTGACTTGCTTGGCATGTTCGAACAATCCGGCCATTCCCGCATGCCGGTCTATTCCGAGACGCTCGACGACCCGCGCGGCATGGTCCATATCCGCGACGTGCTGGCCCATATCACCAAGCTGGCGCGCGTCAGGAAGGGCCGGGCAACCCGCAAAACGCCTGTCGCCACGGTTCTCGATCTTGCCCAGGTCGACCTCGCGCGCACCATCGGAGAGCTCAACCTGATCCGGCAGGTCCTGTTCGTGCCGCCGTCGATGCTTGCGTCCGACCTGATGGGCCGCATGCAGACGACGCGCACGCAGATGGCCCTAGTCATCGATGAATATGGCGGCACGGACGGCCTCGTCTCGCTCGAGGACATCGTCGAGATGGTGGTTGGCGACATCGAGGACGAGCACGACGACGACGAGCCGATGATCACCCAGACCGGCGACGGCGTGTTTATCGTCGACGGCAAGGCCGAGATCGACGAGGTCGCCAAGATGATCGGCGAGGATTTCGCCGCCGGTGAACATGGCGAGTATGTCGACACCATTGGCGGCATGATCTTCAACACGCTCGGCCGCGTGCCGGCGCGCGGCGAGGTGGTGCAGGCCATTCCCGGCTTCGAATTCCATGTGCTGGACGCCGATCCGCGCCGCGTCAAGCGCGTTCGCATCGTGCAGAGCCAGAAGGGCGAACGCCGCCGGCGGGCCACGGCGCGCACCGAACAGGCCTGAAAGCCTGCTGTCGCATGACGATCGAGGATCCGTTCAAGCACTCGGTCCTCGGCTCCGGTGTGTTTTACAAAGATCCACGCTCTGCCCTGGATTGGCTTGAAGCAGCCTTTGGCTTCGAGCGCAGCATGGTGGTCAGCAATGCCGAGGGAAAGCTGGTCCACGCCGAAATGCGGTTCGGCGATTGCTACCTCATTGTCGATTCTGAATGGGCCGATCATGTCGCGAGCCCCGCGTCGGTCCAGGGCAAGAACACGCAATCGGTCTATGTCAGGTTGAAAGACGGCCTGGATCCGCATTGCGAGCAGGCCCGCGCGGCCGGTGCTGCAATAATCCAGGAGCCGGCGGACCAGTTCTACGGCGAACGCCAGTATCGGGCGCGCGATCCCGAGGGCCATGTCTGGACGTTCACACAACCGATGGGTTCTGTTTCTCGTGAAGAGGCCGAGCGGTTGGGGGGCCTGCGCATCGAAGGCTGGCACCGGTAGAGAGCGGCCGGGTAATCACGCCGGCGTTTGGAGCGCGCGGCGCGGCCTGATAAATCTTAGCTCCTGATTCGCGCGACGGAAATACGCATGGAGCGCCTTGCCGGCCGGATAATTCTACTTTGGGGTTGGCGGCGTTCGCTTGTGGCGTTTTTCGCTGGGGCGCTGACGGTTCTGGGCCAGGCGCCTTACGATTTCTTTGCCGCCTGTTTCATTTCGTTTCCGCTGCTGGTCTGGCTGCTCGATGGCGCGACCGGCGAAGCCTCGGGCAGCCTGTTGCGGCGCCTGCGGCCGGCTTTCGCCGTCGGCTGGTGGTTCGGCTTCGGTTATTTCCTCGCCGGCCTTTGGTGGATCGGCTCGGCGCTGCTGGTCGAGGCCGACGACTTTGCCTGGGCGCTGCCGTTCGCGGTGGTCGGCATTCCCTTCTCGCTCGCATTTTTCTATGGCTTCGCAACGGTGGTCGCGCGGCTCCTGTGGAGCAGCGATATCGGCCGTATCGCTGCCCTTGCCTTCGGTTTTGCGCTGGCGGAGTGGCTGCGCGGCTTCCTGTTCACCGGTTTCCCCTGGAACGCCATCGGCTACGCGGCGATGCCGGTGCCGCTTTTGATGCAGAGCGTCTCGGTGACCGGCATGATCGGCATGAACGCGCTCGCGGTTTTCCTTTTCGCGCTGCCGGCGCTGCTGGCGGCGCGTCGGCATCTTCGGCTGGGCGCCGCGCTGTTTGTCGTGCTCGCCGCCGCCCATGTCGGCTTTGGCTATGTCAGGCTCAACGCCCCCGAAAAGCCGGCGACGCGCAGTCTCGATGTCCGCATCGTCCAGCCGGCCGTGGATCTGTCGGAAAAATGGGATGCCTCGGTGCGCGACCGCATCTTCGCCACCTTGCTGGGCCTCTCCGCAAAGGCACCGGACCCAGGTCACGAAAAACCGCAATTGATTCTCTGGCCGGAAACCTCGGTACCGTTCCTTTTCACGGAGCGCCCTGACGCCTTGACGGCGCTGGGCGACATGCTGGGCGACGGCCAGATGCTGATCGCCGGCGTCGTGCGTGAGGAGGGCGGCTCGGCGGCCAGCGCCGACAGCCGCTACTACAACTCCGTGGTGGCGATCAACGACAAGGGCGAGATCGCCGACGCCGTGGACAAGGTTCATCTGGTGCCGTTCGGCGAGTACCTGCCTTTCGCCGACCTGCTCGCTCGTTTCGGCATCGAACAGCTCGTCGCCGGGCCGCTGACGTTCACGGCCGGCAACGAGCGTCATGCCATCACGCTGCCGGGCGGCATTCGTGCCCTGCCATTTATCTGTTATGAGGTGATCTTTCCCGATCTGGTGGCGGTTGACGCTACGTCATCGCAGCTTATTGTGAACGTTACCAACGATGCATGGTTCGGCGACACGCCGGGACCGTATCAGCATTTCAGGCAGGCCCAGATTCGCGCGGTGGAGAATGGATTGCCCTTGTTGCGTGCTGCCAACAACGGCATCTCGGCCGTGGTCGACGCCCGTGGCCGCGTCGTCGACGCCCTTGCGATCGACGCGCGCGGAGCCATCGATGTGAAGGTGCCTGTTTCCGCACAGACGGTCATTTCGTCCAGCCAGCGGCGCATTAACGGAATGCTGATCATGTTGCTGTTTGCGCTTGTAGGGGGGCTGTTGAACGTAAGGCAAAAGCTACGGGTGAATTGACAGCTGGCACATTAGAAACTCATACTGTACCGCCTGAAAATTTCTCGAAGCTGGTGGATCGTTCTGTTGGGGCAGTCGCCTCCGGCTTTCTTTGGGCAGGAAAAAATCACAAAGCCGAAAAAATTCGGCGAGGAAAAAATGACAGAAGAAAACAAGAAGAAACCCAATCCCATCGATATTCACGTGGGAAGCCGGGTCCGGCTTCGCCGCAATATGCTCGGAATGAGCCAAGAAAAGCTGGGCGAGAATCTCGGCATCACGTTCCAACAAATCCAGAAATATGAAAAGGGCACCAATCGCGTCGGTGCCAGCCGCCTGCAGGCGATTGCCTCCATACTCGGCGTGCCTGTCGCCTTCTTTTTCGAGGATGCGCCAGGCCAGGAATTGACCGCCAACCGCGGCTTTGCCGAGGATAGTTCGATGGCTTTCGCTGTCGAGTTCTGCGGCAGTCCCGAAGGACTTCAGCTCAACCGGGCCTTTGTCAAGATCGCCGACGTCAAGGTGCGCCGCAGGATCATTGACCTGGTGAAATCGCTCGCCGAGGACGATCCCGACTGATCCGCAATGCGCTTTGCACCGGCGGCATGCGCCGCCGGTGGCACAAGATATCGCCTCCGACATTCGGGCCAGAGCCGCGGCAGCGCTTGACGAGCAGCGCTTTGCCCCGCTAACACGTGGCGCGCCAAAATCGGCAGCCTGCCGATCGTTTTTCAAGAGGGGACACCCGTGACGCGGCAGAACTACTTCTTTACCTCGGAATCCGTGGCCGAGGGCCATCCCGACAAAGTCTGTGACCGCATCTCCGACGAAATCGTCGATCTGGTCTATCGTGAAGCCAAGAAGACCGGCATGGACCCATGGAAAGTCCGTGTCGCCTGCGAGACGCTCGCGACCACCAACCGAGTCGTCATCGCCGGTGAAGTGCGCGTTCCCGAGACGTTGTTGAAGAAGGACAAGGCCGGCAACATCCTCAAGGATGCCGCGGGCCACCCCGTCGTCAACCCGGCGAAGTTCAAATCCGTCGCCCGCAAGGCGATCCGTGAGATCGGCTACGAGCAGGCCGGCTTTCACTGGAAGACGGCCAAGATCGAGGTCCTGCTGCATGGCCAGTCGCCTGATATCGGCCAGGGCGTCGACAATGCCGCCGACCGTCAGGGCGAGGAAGGTGCCGGCGACCAGGGCATCATGTTCGGCTATGCCTGCCGCGAGACGCCGGACCTGATGCCGGCGCCGATCTATTACAGCCACAAGATTCTGGAACTGCTGGCAGCGGCCCGCCACGAAAACAACGGCGAGGCCGGCAAGCTCGGGCCGGACGCGAAAAGCCAGGTCACCGTCCGCTATGTCGACGGCAAGGCCGCCGAGGCGACGCAGATCGTCCTGTCGACCCAGCATCTGGATTCAAGCTGGGATTCCAAGAAGGTCCGCAAGGTGGTGGAACCTTATATCCGCGAGGCATTGGGCGACCTCAAGATCGCTGACGATTGCATGTGGTACATCAACCCGACCGGCAAGTTCGTCATCGGCGGTCCGGATGGTGATGCCGGCCTGACCGGCCGCAAGATCATCGTCGACACCTATGGTGGCGCAGCCCCCCATGGCGGCGGCGCCTTTTCCGGCAAGGATACCACCAAGGTCGACCGGTCGGCTGCCTATGCGGCGCGCTACCTGGCCAAGAATATCGTGGCGGCGAAGCTCGCCGATCGCTGCACCATCCAGCTTTCCTACGCCATCGGTGTCGCCCAGCCGCTATCGGTCTATGTCGACCTGCACGGCACCGGCAAGGTCGACGAGGCAAAGCTCGAGGACGCGCTGCGCAGCGTGATGGACCTGTCGCCGTCAGGCATCCGCCGTCATCTCGACCTCAACAAGCCGATCTACGCCAAGACGTCGTCTTACGGCCATTTCGGCCGCAAGGCTGGCCGTGACGGGTCTTTCTCCTGGGAAAGGACCGATCTGGCCAAGGCGCTCAAGGATGCTGTCGCGGCCTGAGGGCGGCGGCAGGACTGGCGCCAGTCGATGAGTGATGCGGACAGGCCAAGCCGCATGACCGAAGCCTTCTTCGGTCGCCGGCGCGGCAAGCCCGTGCGCCCGCAGCAGGCCGCGGCGCTGGAAAGCGGGCTTGGCAAATACCGGCTCGATCTGACGGCCGAGGCACCGCCAGACCTGCGCGTCCTGTTTGCAGCAGAGGTTTCGGCGGTTCGGCTCGAGATCGGCTTTGGCGGCGGTGAACATCTCCTGCATCGCGCCATCGAGGCGCCCGCGACAGGCTTCATAGGCGTCGAGCCCTTCGTCAACGGCATGGCCAAGATGATGATGGCGGTGCGGGCAGCGCCGCTGGCCAATCTCAGGGTCTACGACGACGACGCCACCCAGTTGCTTGACTGGTTGCCGCCGGCCTCGCTCGACGGCATCGATCTTCTCTATCCCGATCCCTGGCCAAAGAAAAAACACTGGAAGCGGCGTTTCGTCAGTCCGGTCAATCTCGATCGTTTCGCACGCGTCCTGAAACCCGGCTCGAAATTCCGCTTTGCGTCCGACATCGACACTTATGTGAACTGGACCTTGCTGCATTGCCGGGCGCATGGCGCTTTCGCATGGCAGGCTGCGGAAGCGGCGGACTGGCATCGCTCCTATGAGGGCTGGCCCGGCACGCGCTATGAGGCAAAGGCCATTCGCGAGGGGCGCCGGCCGGCCTATCTGACTTTCGTCAGGACCTAGGTCCGCCCAACCGGCAACCTGCCGGGAGGACGGGGTCGAATGCCTGTTGGAGTCAGAAACGACCGATCCTGTTGAATACGGCCGGATCCATGCCGAGATTGCGCAGGTCGTCGGCTCTGGGCTTGCGCCCGGCTTCCACGGCGCGAGACGCGGCAACGGCGCTGCCGAATGTGGTGAACAGATCGCCCAAGGCGGAGGATATCCTGCGGTTGCTCATGGTCTTGTCCTTTCGCGCGCCAGCGCGCCAATTCAATTCGTTTGATGGCTAATAAATAAGAGCGCGCCGCCGGCTCTCACAGGCGGATTGCCGCATGGCGGCCATGCGCCTGGAACAACCCTGAACCCACATGCTTTCGTCCGGCCGGGACTGCGGACTTGAAACACGAACCGTGTTCGTTTATATCAGCCTCAAATTCTTGGTCGGTATGACGAAGAGTGGGTCCACCCGGTCCCGCTCTTTTTTATTACCTGCCGATAGGTTCGAGACCAACGATAGGCAACGATGACTGGAACGGCAAACGAAGGTGACGATCGCATCATCCGCGAAAGCGGCATCGATGCGCGCATTGCGCTGATCGTCCAGCCGGTGCTGCGCGGCATCGGCTTTCGCCTCGTGCGCGTGCATCTGTCCGGCCAGAACGGGCTGACGCTGCAGATCATGGCCGAGCGTGAGGACGGCACCATGACCGTCGAGGATTGCGAAGAGGTCAGCCGCGCGGTGTCGCCGGCGCTCGACGTCGATGATCCGATCGAAAAGGCGTATCATCTCGAGGTTTCATCGCCCGGCATCGACCGGCCCTTGGTGCGCAAATCGGATTTCGTGACCTGGACCGGTCATTTGGTGAAGATGGAAACATCGGTGGTCGTCGCCGACCGCAAGCGCTTCAAGGGCAAGATCGCCGAGGCCGGTGAGAACGACGTGCTGATCGAGCGCGACAAGGCGGCCTATGGCGAGGAGCCGACGGTGCGCGTGCCTTACGATGCCATTGCCGATGTCAGGCTGATCCTGACCGACGACCTCATTCGCGAAGCGTTGTCCAAGGACAACAGGGAGCGCAAGGAAGCCAAGAGACGCCGCGGTGAACCGGACGACGATGTGTCCGAGGGTACGGAACCGGACGCCACGGAAGAACACGAACAGGAAATTTGATTGAGCTGCCGGGCGCAAAGGTCCGGCGAACAGGCTCGGGAGAAAGAACATGGTTGTAAGCGCCAACAGACTTGAACTGCTGCAGATTGCCGACGCGGTCGCGCGTGAGAAGTCGATCGACAAGTCGATCGTCATCGCCGCCATGGCCGATGCGATCCAGAAGGCGGCGCGTTCGCGTTATGGCCAGGAGACCAACATTCGCGCCGACATCAACCCGAACACCGGCGAGATGAAGCTGCAGCGGCTGATGGAAGTGGTCGAGAAGGTCGACGATTACGCCACCCAGATCGCCATTTCCTCGGCGCGTGAGCGCAATCCCGACGCCCAGCTTGGCGATTTCATCGCCGAACTGCTGCCGCCGATGGACTTCGGCCGCATCGCCGCCCAGTCTGCCAAGCAGGTCATCGTGCAGAAGGTGCGCGAGGCCGAGCGCGACCGTCAATACGACGAATACAAGGACCGTATCGGCGAGATCGTCAACGGCACCGTCAAGCGCGTCGAGTATGGCAACGTCATCGTCGATCTCGGCCGTGGCGAGGCGATCATCCGCCGCGACGAGCTGATCCCGCGCGAAAACTACAAATATGGCGATCGCGTGCGTGCCTATGTCTACGACGTGCGGCGCGAGCAGCGCGGCCCGCAGATATTCCTGTCGCGCACCCATCCGCAGTTCATGGCCAAACTCTTCACCATGGAAGTGCCGGAGATCTATGACGGCATCATCGAGATCAAGTCGGTCGCCCGCGACCCGGGCTCGCGCGCCAAGATCGCCGTCATTTCGCGTGACAGCTCGATCGATCCGGTCGGCGCCTGCGTCGGTATGCGCGGCAGCCGCGTCCAGGCCGTCGTCGGCGAATTGCAGGGCGAGAAGATCGACATAATTCCGTGGTCGCCTTCGGCGGCCTCCTTCATCGTCAATGCGCTGCAGCCGGCGGAAGTCGCCAAGGTCGTGCTCGACGAGGATGCGGAGCGTATCGAAGTGGTGGTTCCCGACGATCAGCTGTCGCTGGCCATCGGCCGCCGCGGCCAGAACGTGCGCCTTGCCTCGCAGCTCACCGGCTGGGACATCGACATCCTGACCGAGGCCGAGGAATCCGAGCGCCGCCAGAAGGAATTCGTCGAGCGCTCGGCGCTGTTCATGGAAGCCCTCGATGTCGACGAGATGGTCGGCCAGGTGCTGGCCTCGGAAGGCTTCACCAGCGTCGAGGAAGTCGCCTATGTCGATGCCGGCGAGATCGCCTCGATCGACGGCTTCGATGAGGATACAGCCTCGGAAATCCAGACCCGCGCCCGCGAATATCTAGAGAAGATCGAGGCCGAGCACGACGAGAAGCGCAAGGCGCTGGGCGTTTCGGATGATCTGCGCGAACTCCCCGGCGTCACCACCGCCATGATGGTGACGCTCGGCGAGGATGGCGTGAAGACGATCGAGGATTTCGCCGGCTATGCCGCCGACGACCTCACCGGCTGGAAGGAACGCAAGGACGGCGAGACCAAGGTCTATCCCGGCGTGCTGGCCAATCACGGCGTTTCGCGCGCCGATGCCGAGCAGATGGTTCTGGCCGCTCGCCTCAAGGCCGGCTGGATCACCGAAGACGAGCTTGCGGCCGAAGAAGAAACGGCCGACGAAGCCGTTGGTGCGTGAGGTGAAACCGCATCGCACACAACCCGCCCTTGGAAGAGATGAACGATCGCACCTGCATCGTCACCCGCAAACAGGCCGAACCGGATGAACTGATCCGGTTCGTCGTCGGCCCGGATTCGGCCGTCGTTCCCGATCTCAAGAGAAATCTGCCCGGCCGTGGTTGCTGGGTGAGTGCGGACCGCCTACATATCGAGAAGGCGGCGGCCAAGAACCTTTTTGCCCGCGCCTTCAAGGCACAGGTGGTCGTGCCGCCCGATCTCGGCGGCATGGTCGACGGGCTGCTTTCCAGATACGCTCTCGGTATGCTGGGTCTTGCCCGCAAGGCAGGCTCGATTTCGCTAGGCGCCACCAAGGTCGAGAGCGCGGTGCGCGGCGGACTGGCGCTTTTCGTGCTCCACGCGACCGAAGCGTCCGAGGATGGCGTGCGCAAGATCAGCCAGGCGCGGCGGGCGACCGTCCATATCGGCGGCCCCTCCATCCTTGCCTACAAACTTTTCTCCGAGGCCGAGTTGAGCTTGGCATTGGGGGGTACAAATGTGATACATGCTGCCGTCCTCGCGGGAGACGCGGGTAAGGCGGTCCAGAAGCGCATGGTTGCGCTCGACCGATATCGGGGCGGTACCCCGGACGATCTTGCAATGCTTGCGGCCGTTGCTGACGAAGATGATGCCGCAGAGGATATGGAATGAGCGATACGAAATCGGGCGACGACAAGACGTTGAGTGTTACACCGAAGAAGACCTTGACGCTGAAGCGCCCCGGCATGGAACAGGGCACCGTGCGCCAGAACTTCTCGCACGGCCGTACCAAGTCGGTCGTGGTCGAGACCAAGAAGCGCAAGTTCTCGCTGCCCGGCGACAAGCCGGAGCCGGCCGCGGCTCCGCCTGCGCCCGTCTTCACGCCGAAGCCGGCGGTCGTGGCGGCGCCTGTCGTCCAGGAAGCGCCCAAGGCGCCACCTCCGCCGCCGGCTCCGGTCGAGCGCAGCGGCATGGTGCTGAACGAATTGTCGCGCAGCGAGATGGAAGCGCGCCGCAGGGCGCTCGAGGGCTCGAAGGTCCGCGAGGTCGAAGACCGTCAGCGGGCCGCCGAGGACGCCAAGCGCCGCGCCGAGGACGAAGAGCGCCGCAAGCGCGAACGCGAGGACTCCGCGCGCCGCCAGGCCGAGGAAGAGGCACGGTTGCAGACCGAGGCCGAATCGCGCCGCCGCGCCGAGGAAGAGGCGCGCCGCCGCGCACCGCAAGCCGCCGAGTTGGCGACCGCCGACGAGGAGGAAGAGGTCAAGCCGAAGCGGGCGACCGCCGGCGCGCCGGTGCGCCGCCTGGTCACGCCCGAAGTGGCGCGCCCGGCAAAGCCCAACAAGAGCGAGGAAGACCGCCGCCGTGGCAAGCTGACACTGAACTCCGCGCTGTCCGACGAGGATGCCCGGGCTCGTTCGCTGTCGTCGATGCGTCGCCGCCAGGAAAAATTCAAGCGCGCGATGCACAACGAGCCGCGCGAGAAGGTCATGCGCGAAGTGATCCTGCCCGAGACCATCACCATCCAGGAACTGGCGCAGCGCATGTCGGAGCGTGCTGTCGACCTGGTCAAGTATTTCATGAAGCAGGGCCAGATCCTGAAGCCAGGCGACGTCATCGACGCCGACACGGCCGAACTGGTCGCCACCGAATTCGGTCATACGGTCCGCCGCGTCGCCGAGTCCGACATCGAGGAAGGCCTGTTCAACATCGCCGACAATGCCGAGGACCTGGTGTCGCGTCCGCCGGTCGTGACCATCATGGGCCACGTCGACCACGGCAAGACCTCGCTGCTCGATGCGATCCGCAACGCCAATGTCGTTTCCGGCGAGGCCGGCGGCATCACCCAGCATATCGGCGCCTATCAGGTCGAGAAGAACGGTCAGAAGATCACCTTCATCGACACGCCCGGCCACGCCGCCTTTACGGCGATGCGCGCCCGTGGCGCCCAGGCCACCGACATTGCCATCCTGGTGGTCGCGGCCGACGACAGTGTCATGCCGCAGACGATCGAATCGATCAGCCATGCCAAGGCGGCCGGCGTTCCGATCATCGTGGCGATCAACAAGATCGACAAGCATGACGCCGATCCGCAGAAGGTGCGTTCCGAACTGTTGCGCCATGAGGTCTTCGTCGAATCGATGGGCGGTGAAGTGCTGGACGTCGAAGTGTCGGCGACCAAGGGCACCAATCTCGACAAGTTGCTCGAGGCGATCCTGCTGCAGGCAGAAATCCTCGACCTCAAGGCCAATCCCGACCGTACCGCCGAGGGCGTCGTCATCGAGGCGCAGCTCGACAAGGGCCGTGGTCCCGTCGCCACCGTTCTGGTGCAGACCGGCACCCTGATGCCGGGCGACATCCTCGTCGCCGGCAATGAATGGGGCCGCGTGCGCGCTCTGGTCAACGATCGCGGCGAGCAGATCAAGGAAGCACCGCCGGCGATGCCGGTCGAGGTGCTCGGCCTTCAGGGAACGCCGCAGGCCGGCGACCGCTTCGCCGTGGTCAACAACGAGGCCCGTGCCCGCGAGATCACCGAATATCGCCAGCGTCTGGCGCGCGAGAAGGCGGTGGCCAGGCATGCCGGCCAGCGCGGCTCGCTCGAACAGATGATGTCGCAGTTGCAGACGAGCGGGCTGAAGGAATTCCCGCTGGTCATCAAGGGCGACGTGCAGGGTTCGATCGAGGCGATCAATGCCGCGCTCGACAAGCTTGGGACCGACGAGGTTCGTGCGCGCATCGTTCATTCCGGCGCCGGCGCCATCACCGAAAGCGACGTCTCGCTGGCGGAAACGTCTGGCGCGGCGATCATCGGCTTCAACGTTCGCGCCAATGTGCAGGCACGTGCCGCGGCCGCGGCCGCGGGCATCGAGATCCGCTATTATTCGATCATCTACAACCTCGTGGATGACGTGAAGGCGGCTCTGTCGGGCCTGCTCTCGCCGGAGCGTCGCGAGACCTTCATCGGCAATGCCGAGATCCTCGAGATCTTCGACATCACCAAGGTCGGCAAGATCGCCGGCTGCCGTGTCACCGAAGGCAAGGTCGAGCGTGGTGCGGGCGTACGCTTGATCCGCGACAACGTCGTCATCCACGAAGGCACGCTGAAGACCCTGAAGCGCTTCAAGGACGAAGTTTCGGAAGTCCCGGGCGGCCAGGAGTGCGGCATGGCCTTCCAGAACTACGAGGACATGCGCGTCGGCGACGTCATCGAGTGCTTCCGCGTCGAGATGGTGACCCGCACACTCTGAGGTCGAGTGACTTGTCGATATCGGGCGGTGGTCGAAAGACCGCCGCCCCAAGCCTGTT
The DNA here is from genome assembly GCF_020164995.1 of Mesorhizobium sp. CO1-1-11. Lineage (NCBI taxonomy): Bacteria > Pseudomonadati > Pseudomonadota > Alphaproteobacteria > Hyphomicrobiales > Phyllobacteriaceae > Mesorhizobium > Mesorhizobium sp. CO1-1-11. The sequence continues at coordinate 84,678 of NZ_JAIUHE010000011.1, read as the reverse complement.
GACCACAAGCCTGTTGAGAATAATCATTTGAGACATGCGGCACGGTCCCATCCCGCGCCTCACGCTTCAGGATCGAGAAAAATGCCCCGTTCCACCACATCAAGCCCATCCCAGCGCATGTTGCGCGTCGGTGAACAGGTGCGCCATGCGCTCTCGGAAACCCTGCAGCGCGGGGACATCATCGACCCGTTGATTGAAAATACCGTCGTTTCGGTGTCGGAAGTGCGGATGTCGCCGGATCTCAAGATCGCCACAGCCTTCGTTTCTCCGCTCGGCGCAAAGGATACCGACGCCGTGATCGAAGCGCTGAACAAGCATGCCAAGTTCGTGCGCGGCCGCGTCTCCGGCGCGCTCCGGCAGATGAAGTACATGCCGGAGTTCCGTTTCCGGCTGGATACGTCCTTCGACAATTTCGCCAGGATCAACGACTTGCTGAAGTCGCCCGAAGTGGCACGCGACCTCGATAGCGACGACAACAAGGAAGAAGAATAATGGGGCGTCGCGGCAAGAAGAAGGGCCGGCCGGTCTCCGGCTGGGTGGTGCTGGACAAGCCGGTCGGTATGGGCTCGACCGAGGCCGTCTCCAAGATCAAATGGCTGTTCCAGGCCGAAAAGGCCGGCCATGCCGGCACGCTCGACCCTCTTGCCTCCGGCATGCTGCCGATCGCGCTCGGCGAGGCCACCAAGACCGTGCCCTACGTGCAGGACGGCGCCAAGATTTACCGTTTCACCGTTGCCTGGGGACAGGAGCGGTCGACCGATGACCTCGAAGGTCCGGTGACGAAAGAGGCCGATCAGCGTCCATCGGAAGCCGATGTCCGGGTGTTGCTGCCGAAATACACCGGCGTCATTATGCAGACGCCACCGCAATTTTCCGCGATCAAGATTGCGGGTGAACGCGCCTACGACCTCGCCCGCGAAGGCGAGACGGTCGACATACCGCCGCGCGAGATCGAGATCGGCCGGCTCGACATTGTCGAGCACAAGCCGGACCAGACGATTTTCGAGGTCGAATGCGGCAAGGGCACTTATGTGCGTTCGCTGGCCCGCGACATGGGCCGCGACCTCGGCTGCTTCGGCCATATCAGCGAACTGCGCCGGGTCGAGGTCGAGCCGTTTACGCCAGAGGACTTCGTCACCATCGCCGAACTCGAGGCCGCGCGCTTCGGCGCGCAAGGTGACGATAAACCGGATCCGGAGGCAGATGCCGCGGACGCAGTGGAGATGCCTATCGATTTCGGCGCCATCGACGGGCTTCTCGTCGACACCTCGGCGGCGCTCGACTGCCTGCCGCAGATCGCGATCAGCGACGATGCCGCGACCAAGATCCGCCTCGGCAATCCGGTCATCGTTCGTGGCCGTGACGCGCCGGTGGAGGCGGAAGAAGCCTGTGCGACGGCCCGCGGCAAGCTCGTCGCCATCGGCGCTATCGAGCAAGGCATGTTCAAGCCCAAGCGGGTCTTTGCCGGGTGATCGGTCTGATCGCCATGGCGGTATAGGACAAGCAGGTTCGACGGGTGGTGGCATGGCAAAGGCCGAGGTGGTGAAAAAACGGGCGCCGGTGAAGACGAGACGGCCTCCGGTTGGCGCCTCGCCCGGCACGCTGATCGCCGATCCGGCGGCGCGGCGCTCCGAACTGCGGCTGACCTTGATCTCGCCGCAGAAGTTCAAGACCGTCGAGAACGCCAGCATCGACGATGTCGAGGCCAGTTGCCGGAAATGGCCCGTCATCTGGCTCGACTGCACCGGCCTTGCCAACATCCAATTGATCGAGGAGATCGGCCGCATCTTCAGCCTGCATCCGCTGGCGCTGGAGGACGTCGTCAACACCGGCCAGCGGCCGAAAGTCGACTTCTTCGAGGATCACGCCTTCGTCGTCATGCGCATGATCGACGATGTCACGTCGCATCGCTACGAGCAGATCGCTCTCTTCCTCGGCGAGAACTTCGTCGTCACCTTCCAGGAGCGCGAAGGCGATCCGTTCGATCCGGTGCGCAAGCGCATCGAGAGTTCGGCCCCCAACCGGTTGCGCACGCGCGGCGCCGACTATCTCGCCTATGCGCTGATCGACGCCATCGTCGACAGCTATTTTCCGCCGATCGAGGCTGCCGGTGACCTGGTCGACAGCATTGAGGACCAGATGCTGCATTCGACGCACAAGCACCAGATGCGGCAGCTGCACGAATTGCGGCGCGATGCCAATGTCCTGAAAGGCGTGCTGTGGCCCATGCGCGATGCGCTGGCAACGCTGATCCGCAACGACGTGGCCTATGTCACAGCCGAGACCAAGGTCTTCCTCAACGACACGCTTGACCATTCGCTCAGGCTGATCGAGCTGGTCGAGACCCAGCGCGACATGCTGACCGGCCTGATCGAAATGCATCTGTCGCTGAGCCAGGCCCGCACCAACGACGTCATCTCCTATCTCACCATCGTTTCGGTCATCTTCATGCCGCTCACCTTCCTGGTCGGCATCTGGGGCATGAACTTCGACCCTGCCAGCTCGCCTTGGGATATGCCGGAGCTGAAGGCGTACTACGGCTATCCCCTGTCTCTGCTGTTCATGGCTGCCGTCGCTGTCGGGCTGATTGCATTCTTCAAATGGAAGAAATGGCTTTGATCGGGTTTAAATCTGTCATTTGAGCCTCAAAAGCCGGCTTGTGAATTGGGCTGGTGTTTTTCAGGGAATTGCACTATATGCGCCGCAGCATAGCGCCTTGACGCTTTGCATGCACGGCCCCTGCTGGACGACATCCCGGCTGTGGGCGACCCGTTTCCTCAAACAGATAAGGAAAAACACGATGTCGATTACTGCCGAGCGCAAACAGGAATTGATGGGTGAATTCGCAACCGCCAAGGGCGATACCGGGTCTCCGGAAGTCCAGGTGGCCATCCTTTCCGAGCGCATCAAGAACCTGACCGACCATTTCAAGGACCACAAGAAGGATAACCATTCCCGCCGTGGTCTGCTCGCTCTCGTGTCCCAGCGCCGCAGCCTGCTTGATTATCTCAAGCGCAAGGACGACTCGCGCTATCAGACACTGATCGAGAAGCTCGGTCTGCGCCGTTGACGAATTGACCGGCGGGCTTTCTTCGGAGAGCCCGCCGGTCGCGCATTCTGCCAGTCGCACAGGCTGGCCAGACCCGGTTTCGAGCGTGCAAAGGGCCGTTCGAAACCGCCCATGGACGGTCATGGGGCAGGATTGCAGGACGCTCGCGCGCGCTTGTCGCGCCTAAATCACCCGAGCTTCCCGTTGTCTTGCCCGTGGCTGCCCGAGAAAGGAAGCCAGGCAAAGGGCATCCGCGCACCGTGAAACGGCGCGGCCCTTTCCGCTTATTAAGGACAAGACATGTTCAATCACCACAAAGTGGAAATCGAATGGGGCGGTCGTCCGCTCATCCTGGAGACCGGCAAGATCGCGCGCCAGGCCGACGGCGCGGTGCTCGCCACCTACGGCGAGACCAAGGTTCTCGCCACCGTCGTTTCGATGAAGGAGCCCAAGCCCGGTCTCGACTTCTTTCCGCTGACCGTCAATTACCAGGAAAAGACGTATGCCGCCGGCAAGATCCCGGGCGGCTATTTCAAGCGCGAAGGCCGTCCGAGCGAGAAGGAAACGCTGGTTTCCCGCCTCATCGACCGCCCGATCCGCCCGCTCTTCGCCGCCGGCTACAAGAACGACACGCAGATCGTCGTCACCGTCGTCCAGCACGATCTCGAAAATGACCCGGACATCCTGTCGATCGTCGCCACCTCGGCGGCCCTGACCCTGTCGGGCGTTCCCTTCATGGGCCCGATCGGCGGCGCGCGCGTCGGCTACATCAATGGCGAATATGTGCTGAACCCGCATGTCGACGAGATGCAGGAATCCAAGCTCGACCTCATCGTTGCCGGCACCACTGATGCCGTGCTGATGGTCGAGTCGGAAGCCAAGGAACTCGGCGAAGAGCTGATGCTCGGCGCTGTCATGTTCGGCCACAAGGGCTTCCAGCCGGTCATCGACGCCATCATCAAGCTGGCGGAAGTTGCCGCCAAGGAGCCGCGCGACTTCACCGCGCCGGATTATTCCGCGCTTGAGGCCGAGATGCTGAAGATCGTCGGCGACGAGCTCAGCAATGCCTACAAGAACGTCGACAAGCAGAAGCGCTACGCCGCCGTCGACGCCGTCAAGGCGAAGGTCAAGGCCGCGTTTGCCCCGGCTGAAGGCGAGGACGCAAAGTACACCTCCGAACAGATCGGCTCGGTATTCAAGGAATTGCAGGCGAAGGTCGTTCGCTGGAACATCCTCGACACCGGGGCGCGCATCGACGGTCGCGATTTGAGCACGGTTCGCAAGATCGTCTCCGAAGTCGGCGTCCTGCCGCGCACCCATGGTTCGGCGCTGTTCACCCGCGGCGAGACCCAGGCGCTCGTGGTTGCCACGCTCGGCACCGGCGAGGATGAGCAGTACGTCGATTCCCTGACCGGCATGTACAAGGAGAAATTCCTCCTTCACTACAACTTCCCTCCCTACTCCGTCGGTGAGACCGGCCGCATGGGTTCGCCGGGCCGCCGCGAAATCGGCCATGGCAAGCTCGCCTGGCGCGCCATCCGTCCGATGCTGCCCTCCGCCGACCAGTTCCCCTACACGCTGCGCGTCGTCTCGGAGATCACCGAGTCCAACGGCTCGTCCTCGATGGCTACCGTCTGCGGCACCTCGCTGGCGCTGATGGATGCCGGCGTGCCGCTGGCCAAGCCGGTGGCCGGTATCGCCATGGGCCTGATCAAGGAAGGCGAGCGCTTCGCCGTGCTCTCCGACATCTTGGGCGACGAGGATCACCTCGGCGACATGGACTTCAAGGTTGCCGGCACCGAAGGCGGCATCACCTCGCTGCAGATGGACATCAAGATCGACGGCATCACCGAGGAGATCATGAAGATCGCCCTTGGCCAGGCCAAGGACGGTCGCCTGCATATCCTCGGCGAGATGTCCCATGCCCTGACCGGCGCCCGCCCTGAACTCGGCGAGTTCGCGCCGCGCATCGAGGTCATGCACATCCCGACCGACAAGATCCGCGACGTCATCGGTTCGGGCGGCAAGGTCATCCGCGAGATCGTCGAGAAGACCGGCGCCAAGATCAACATCGAGGACGACGGCACGGTCAAGATCGCTTCGTCGAACGCCAAGGAGATCGAGGCGGCGAAGAAGTGGATCCACACCATCGTCGCCGAGCCGGAGGTCGGCGAGATCTACGAAGGCACGGTCGTCAAGACCGCCGACTTCGGCGCCTTCGTCAACTTCTTCGGTCCGCGTGACGGCCTCGTCCACATCTCGCAGCTTGCCAACGACCGGGTCGCCAAGACCTCGGACGTCGTCAAGGAAGGCGACAAGGTCTGGGTCAAGCTGATGGGCTTCGACGAGCGCGGCAAGGTCCGCCTGTCGATGAAGGTCGTCGACCAGGCCACCGGCAAGGAAATCGCCCGCGACAAGAAGACCGAAGGCGAAGAAAACGCCGCCTGAGGCCTCTGACGGAAAAATCGAAGCGGGCGCGGCTTATGTCGCGCCCGCTTTTGTTTATGGAGCACGGCCATGTCCGCTGAAGCGTTGAAGACGCTTTTTCATCCATTTGAGGCCGAGGCTCTTTCCCCGCCGGGCAGGGACGAGCGCATTCTCTTCCTTGGCGCCGAACCCGGCCTGCGCTTGCCACAGGGTTTCGAGGCTACGCTGCATCTCGTACAGGGCTTTCGGCCGTATTTTCGCGCGTTGCAGGCAGCTGGCTTCACGGTCACGCCGCGATCGGCTGGTGAGGATTTCGATGCAGTGCTTGTGCTCGCCGGCCGCCATCGCGGCGAGAACGAATTGCGCATCGCCGAGGCTCTCGAGCGGGTGGCGGAGGGCGGATTGATCGTCATTGCAGGTGGCAAGGAGGATGGCATCGCAAGCCTGCGCAAGCGCGTCGGCGATCTTGTTCTGCTTGATAGCCACATGCCAAAATATCACGGTATTGCCTTCTGGCTGCGTCGTCCGGTTGATGTGCAAGCCGCCGCCGCGCTTCGCGCCGCCAATCCCGCCTTGCTTGTTGAGGACCGGTTCCGCACCGCACCCGGCATGTTCTCCTTCGACCGCGTCGATGCCGGTTCGAAACTGCTGGTCGACAATCTGCCCGGTGATTTGCGTGGCACCGCGGCCGATTTCTGCGCCGGCTGGGGCTATGTGGCGGCCGAGATGGCTGCCCGCTGTCCGGGCTTGTCGGCCCTCGATCTTTACGAAGCCGATTTCGATGCGCTGGAGGCCGCCAGGGGCAACCTTGCCAACACCGTGGCGCAGGGCTTCTTCTGGACGGATCTGCTGGCCGAGCCTGTCGAGCGCCGCTACGACGTCATCGCAATGAACCCACCCTTCCACCGCAGCCGTGCGGCCGAGCCCGAGATCGGCGTCGGCATGATCCGCGCCGCGGCCAAGGCCTTGAAGCCCGGTGGGCGCCTGTTCATGGTCGCCAACCGCCAGCTTCCCTACGAGCCGGTGCTGTCGGCCGCCTTTGCCAGCCACGCCGAGCTTGCCCGCGACGGCATGTTCAAGGTGTTTGTCGCACGGCGCTGATGCGATGCATTTGATGCGTGTCGCCCGGAAGTGTCATCGGTTCGGGGACATGCCATCCATAAATCGGAAGCTTACAGCAGGTCGGGCGAATCCTATTGCCGCGACATGTTGTAGGTCAGTGTAGATTGGCGACGCGCCGGACTTCGTCGGTGGCGTGCCTGTCACCAGCGCTGAATTTGAGCGGCGCCGGCCGGCCGAACAGATAGCCCTGCACCACTTCGCAACCAGCTGCCCGCAGCAGTGTCGCTTGGTTCTCGGTCTCGACGCCCTCGGCAATGATGCTGACGCCAAGCGCCCGTGAAAGCCCGACAATGGTCGATACGACCGCGCCGGAGCTCGCATCGGTATCGATGCGGCTGACGAAGGAGCGGTCGATCTTCAGCTTGCCGAATGAGAAGTCGATCAGATAGCTGAGGTTGGAATAGCCGGTGCCGAAATCATCGACAGCGACCGAGATCCCCATCTCGGCGAGTTCTTTCAGGATGGCGGCCGCGCGGTCGCGGTCCTGCATCATCGCCGTCTCGGTGACTTCCAGTTCCAGCCGTGACGGCTTGATGCCGGTGCTCCGCATCGTGTCGCGCACAAGGCCGACGAAATCCTTGGTCATGAACTGGACCGGCGAGATGTTGACGGCGACGAAACAGTCGTCCGGCAGATGGCGGGCATCGCTGCAGGCCTTGCGCAGCACCCATTCGCCGATCGGATTGATCATGCCGGTCTCCTCGGCGATCTGGATAAACTCCATCGGAGGGATCATGCCGCGTTCGGGATGCTGCCACCGGATCAACGCCTCGTAGCCGACGATGCGGCCTGTCGGAAGGTCGAGCTGCGGCTGATAATGCAGGTCGAAATCGCCGCGCTCGAACGCATTGTGCAGTTCGGACTCGACCCATTGGCGATGGTCGGCCACCCGCCCCATATCGCTGTTGAAGACCGACCAGTTGCCAACCCCGCTGGCGCGCGCATTCTGCAGCGCCAGGTTGGAACGGCGCAGGATGAGGACCGGATCGATCCCATCCTTGGGCATCGCCACGATGCCCACCGACAGGCTCACCGATTGCTGGTGGGTGCTGAGTTCATACGGCTCCATCATCTCGTCGATGAGCCTCTCGACCATGCTTTCCAGGGTCCCCTGGATCTGGTGATCGGGAAGCAGCACCGCGAACTCGCCGGCCCCGATCCGCCCGATCAGTGCGCGCTCCGGCACGCAGTCGTGCAGCCGCTTGGTGAAGGCGCGGATCAGTTCGTCACCGTGAGTGTAGCCGATTGCATCGTTGATCTGCTTGAACCGGTCGATGTCGATGTCGATCAGGAACATCGGTTCCCCGGTGCGGCTAGTCGCGCATGCCGCCTCGGCGATCTTGCCGACCATCGCCGGGCGGGCCAGCAGCCCGGTCAGCTTGTCGAAATGGGTTTCGTTGAAGACGAAATCCGCCGATTCATCGACACCAGCAAAGAAGGACATCGCCGCCACCGATGCGGCCAGCGCACAAAGCGCGGCCATGATCGACACCATCATATCAGCCGAAATGCCGGCAAATCCGTCGCCGAGACCGTGCTTCAGCCCCCAGATTCCGAGGACGAAACTGCCAATGCCCGAACTTGCTATCGTGAGCAGTCGGAACACGGGTGTTCGCTTCGGGTTGATGGCGGCAGGCATGAAAAGGTCCCCAGATGGGAAGCTTTATAGCGGAAACCTTCTTAAAATGAGTTTCCGCGAATGAATCCAATTTTACTGGAGAGGATTATTTTCTTTACTGGCAAAAGACCCGCGTGACCGGGGCCGCCGTCAGTCGCGGCCGCCATCCGTCTGCTTCAATTCGTCGAGGGTCGGCATCGACACGATATGGTAGCCGGAATCGACATAGTGGATTTCGCCTGTGACGCCGGAAGCAAGGTCGGACAGGAGATACAGCGCGGAGCCGCCGACCTCGTCGATCGTCACCGTCCGGCGCAGCGGCGAGTTCCGCTGCTGGTAGGAGAACATGTGGCGGGCGTCCGAAATGCCGGCGCCGGCCAGTGTACGCACCGGACCGGCCGAGATGCCGTTGACCCGGATGCCGCGCGGACCGTAGTCGTTGGCGAGGTAGCGCACGCTGGCCTCCAGGCCAGCCTTGGCGACGCCCATGACATTATAGTTCGGCATGACGCGGACCGAGCCGGCATAGGTCAGCGTGATCATCGAGCCGCCGGCGGTCATCAGGAGCGCGGCATTGCGCGCCACCTCGGTGAAGGAATAGCAGGAGATCACCATGGTGCGGACGAAATTGTCCCGGCTGGTATCGGCATAGAGGCCCTTCAACTCGTTCTTGTCGGAAAAGCCGATGGCATGGACGACGAAGTCCAGTCCGCCCCACGCCTTGCCAAGCGTCTCGAACGTGGCGGCGACCGAAGCGCTGTCCTCGACGTCGCAGGGAACGACCAGCGAAGCGCCGAGCTTGTCGGCGAGCGGCTTGACCCGGCGGCCAAAAGCCTCGCCCTGGTAGGTGAAGGCCAGTTCCGCCCCCTGTTCGGACAATTTCCTGGCAATGCCCCAGGCGATCGAATGATCGTTGGCAACACCCATGACAAGCCCGCGCTTGCCCTTCATCAATCCGTCCATGGCCGGCAATCCTTATATGAAAAACTTGGCCTTATGCGGAGTAGCGCTGGAAAACGAGCGTCGCGTTGGTGCCGCCGAAACCGAAGGAGTTCGACAGAACGGTGTCGATCCCTGCGTTGTCGATGCGCTTACGTACGATCGGCATGCCCTCGAATTCCGGATCGAGCGTCTCGATATGGGCGCTTTCGCCGATGAAGCCGCCTTGCATCATCAGGATCGAATAGATGGATTCCTGCACGCCCGCCGCGCCCAGAGAATGGCCGGTCAGCGACTTCGTCGACGTGATGAACGGCATCTTCTCGCCGAACACTTCACGGATCGCGCCCATTTCCTTGGAATCGCCGACCGGCGTCGAGGTGCCGTGCGTGTTGATGTAGTCGACCGGCGTGGAAACCGTCGCCAGCGCCTGGCGCATGCAGCGGACCGCGCCTTCGCCCGAGGGCGCAACCATGTCGAAACCGTCCGAAGTGGCGCCGTAGCCGACGATCTCCGCGTAGATCTTGGCGCCGCGCGCCTTGGCGTGCTCCAGCTCTTCCAGCACCAGTACGCCGGCGCCGCCGGCTATGACGAAGCCGTCGCGATTGGCGTCATAGGCGCGCGATGCGGTCGGGGCCCTGTTGTTGAACTTCGACGACATGGCGCCCATGGCGTCGAACAAGTCCGACATCGTCCAGTCAAGATCCTCGTGGCCGCCGGCAAAGACCATGTCCTGCTTGCCCCACTGGATCAGCTCGTAGCCATTGCCGATGCAATGCGCCGAGGTCGAGCAGGCCGAGGAGATCGAATAGTTGACGCCATGGATCTTGAACCATGTGGCCAAGGTTGCCGAGGCCGTCGACGACATCGCCTTCGGCACCGCGAAGGGACCGATGCGCTTGGGGCTGCCGTTCTTGAGCGTGGTTTCGGCCGCCTCGACGATGGTGCGCGTGGAGGGGCCGCCCGAACCCATGACGATGCCGGTGCGCTCGTTGGTGATGTCGCTCTCGTCGAGGCCGGCATCCGCGATCGCCTGGTCCATGGCGACGTGATTCCACGCCGCGCCCTGGCTCAGGAATCGCATCGCGCGGCGGTCGATCATCGCCGAAGGATCGAGCGTCGGCGCGCCCCAGACCTGGCACCGGAAGCCATGTTCGGCAAAGGAATCGGAAAAGCTGATGCCGGATCTGGCGTCATGCAGCGAGGTCTGCACCTCGTTGGCATTGTTGCCGATCGACGACACGATGCCGAGGCCTGTGACTACGACACGTCTCATTCGCAACTCCTTCCAGGGATGCTGGCCAATGCGCGGGCCAGGGCTGCGGTCAAGCGACCGCCGACTGCTTGGACAGACCGACCTTCAGGTCCGTCGCCGCATATATGGGCTCGCCATCCGCCTTCATCCAGCCATCGGCGATGCCGAGCACCAGCCGGCCGCGCATCACACGCTTGAAATCAACGCCGTACTCGACCTTCTTGACCGATGGCGTGACCATGCCCTTGAACTTGACCTCTCCGGTCGACAGCGCCATTCCCTTGCCGGGTTCGCCAAGCCAGCCGAGATAGAAGCCGGTCAATTGCCACAGGGCGTCAAGGCCCAGACAGCCCGGCATGATCGGATTGCCGATGAAATGGCAGGCAAAGAACCACAGGTCGGGATTGATATCGAATTCCGCGCGAATGAAACCCTTGTCGAAGGCGCCGCCGGTCTCGCTGACCTCGGTGATACGGTCGAACATCAGCATCGGCGGGTAGGGCAACTGGGCATTGCCCTCTCCGAACAGCTCGCCACGAGCGCAGGCCAGCAATTCTTCGTAGTCGTAGCTGGATTTCGAACCCGCCATCAATTTCGTCCCCATATCGTCCGGGCGGTAGCGCGCCCTTGTCGTTGGTGTCCTAACACAATCTGTTTCAGGCCGGAAACCGGCGTTTGCGCTTAACCCGCCAGTCTGCCCGGGTCAATGCGCGCTATTGATCGCATTCGGGCGACAGAATATATGTCAACAGGGGTCCGGTTCCGGCAGACATTCATTTTTTTGCCATTCTGGGCGTGTCTTGAAGCGGGACTGCGAGCTTGGAAGACCAGATGGACCGGGGCTGCCGGAAGGAAAATGTCGCTGTGGACAAGCGGGTACGTGAAGCCGGCCTGAGGCCGACCCGTCAGCGCATTGCGCTGGCCGACCTGCTTTTCGCCAAGGGCGACCGCCATTTGTCGGCTGAGGAACTGCATGAGGAGGCGCAGGCCGCCGGCGTGCCGGTATCGCTGGCCACCGTCTACAACGCGCTTCACCAGTTTACCCAGGCGGGGCTGCTGCGCATTCTCGCCGTCGAAGGTTCCAAGACCTACTTCGACACCAACACCTCCGACCACCACCATTTCTACATCGAAGGCGAAAACAGGATTTTCGACATCGCCAACGGCCCGGTAACCGTCACCAATCTGCCGGAGCCGCCCGAAGGCATGGAGATCGCCAATGTCGATATCGTGGTGAGGCTGCGTCCCAAGCGTCCGGAATGATCGGCAAGGCCGGAATAAGCGGTCTGGGATGAAATTCCTCGATTGGATAGTCCGGCTCGAATGGGCCGTCGCGGCGGCTGCCGCGATCGTCTTCTATGGCGCGACAGGCGTTTCCTGGTGGCTCTTCGCGTTGCTCATCCTGGCGCCGGACCTGTCGATGCTGGGTTATCTCGGCGGCCCACGCGTCGGCGCCATTGCCTACAACGCCTTGCACATTCTGATCGTACCGGTGCTTGTGTTGCTTGCCGGGCACCTCGCCGGCAGTGCGGTCGGCAACGCCGTCGCACTGATCTGGATCGCGCATATCGCGATCGACCGCGCGCTGGGCTACGGCTTGAAGCTGTCAACAGGATTTCAGGATACCCATCTCGGCCGTATCGGGCGCAAAAGCGAAACGTTCAGTCCTTGACCCGCTCGCCCGGATAAGCGCCCCAGACGACCGACTGGGCAAGCCAGCCGGTGTGGCCGTCGAACGTCATCTCGCACCACTGGCCGTCGCAGGCTTTGATCGTGCCCATGACGCCGGGTTCTACGATCGCCACCACTCTGGCATCCTTTTCGGGGCTCTTGAGCAGGTTGATCTGGCCGCCCTTGCCGCGCTGCCAGGGAGCGACGATTGCGGTACGTCGGCCCGAAAGCAGCGACTGGTTGATCCATCCTTCCGAGCCGTCGGCGTCGCGCACGCGCCGCCACGTATCGAATTCCTGGATGATTTCCATGGGCAGGCCAGCCTTCATGTACATCCAGTCGACCGAATAGTTGGCGCCGGGGCCGACACGCGAGTTGACGCGGCCGGATTTCAGGCTGACGAATCGCGGCAGCGGCAGGCCGCTCGGTCCGAGCGTGATGGCGCTCTGGGCGGGAGCGGCCGCGCTTTGCGCGCCGGCAAGCGGAGAATAGAGAAGAGCGCCGAGAAATGCTGCGCTGAGGGCCAGGCGAAGCGACGCGAAACCAGACACTTTCGTTCCTTTCGGCACCGGCCCGATGGCTGCGGCACCCCTTTTTCTTTGTCTTCGGCGGCACCGCTTGTTACATGGGTAAATCGGCTACCGCGACCGGCTTTCAGTTTCGCCTGTCTTGGTTAAAGAGGTCTCAACGAGGGAAACAATGGTAGGCAAAAAGAAGCCTCTCGTGGTCATCACGCGAAAGCTGCCCGACCCGGTCGAGACCCGCATGCGCGAGCTGTTCGACGCAAGGCTGAACGTCGAGGACAGGCCGATGACGCAGCCGGAACTGGTCGCTGCGGTCAAGGAAGCCGACGTGCTGGTGCCGACCGTGACCGACCAGATCGACGCCGCACTGATTGCCCAGGCCGGCGACAATCTCAAGCTGATCGCCAATTTCGGCAACGGCGTCGACAAGATCGACGTGGCGGCGGCGGCCAAGAGGGGCATCACCGTCACCAACACGCCCAACGTGCTCACCGAAGATACCGCCGATATGACCATGGCGTTGATGCTGGCGGTGCCGCGCCGGCTGGCGGAAGGCGCCAGTGTGCTCACGGGCGACAAGAAATGGGCCGGCTGGTCGCCGACCTGGATGCTTGGCCGGCGCATCTGGGGCAAGCGGCTCGGCATTGTCGGCATGGGCCGCATCGGCACCGCCGTTGCCAGGCGAGCCAAGGCTTTCGGCCTGTCCATCCACTATCACAACCGGCATCGTGTGCTGCCGGCGGTCGAGGATGGGCTGGAGGCGACCTATTGGGAAAGTCTCGACCAGATGCTGGCCCGCATGGACATCATCTCGGTGAATTGTCCCTCGACACCCGCTACCTTTCATCTTCTGTCGGCGCGGCGGCTCGCGTTGCTGCAGCCCACCGCCTATATCGTCAACACTGCCCGCGGCGACATCATCGACGAAGAAGCGCTGGTCAAGCTGATCCAGGACGGCAAGATCGCCGGCGCCGGCCTGGACGTTTACGAGCACGAACCGGCCCTGAACGGCAAGCTCTTGAAGCTGGCCGCCAGGAACAAGGTCGTGCTTCTGCCGCATATGGGCTCGGCCACGCTCGAGGGCCGCATCGACATGGGCGAGAAGGTCATCATCAATATCCGCGCCTTCGTCGATGGCCATCGCCCGCCGGACCGCGTGCTGCCGCTCAGGACCTGAAAACCTTCCAGGCGCCGGCTCTCATAAACCGAAGCTTACGAAATGGTCTTCCGCATGGTGATGGACGTCGGCCTGTCATAGCCCTCATGCGCCGTCCGTTCGGTTTCGCGAAAGCCGAGCCGGGCAAAGGCGGCATGATTTGCGGCCAGTTCGATCCTCGTCTCCAGTTCGATGTCGGCCTTGCCGCGGCTGCGGGCCAGATCTTCGGCCGCTTGCATCAGCCGCCGGCCAATGCCTTGCCCCTGCCGGTCCGGGGCGACGGCGAGCTTGCCGACATAAAGACCCTCGGCCTTTTCGAGAGCAAAAACGCAGCCCACGATCCTGTCGCCGTCGAGCGCCAGAAAGCCTGTCTCCCGCAAGGCTTTGGCGCGCAGTGCTTCGACTGTGAGCAGGTGAGCCGACGACGGCGGGTCGATGATGCCGTCCATGAAGGCGAAGGCATGCATGATCAGGGCAAGCACATCACCCCAGCGGCCGAAATCGGCGGGGATTTGCGTGATCGAAACAGGGGGTTCTTCCAAGATCAGCGTCTTTTGTAGCGGATGGTCTCGAAGCGGGCGGCGAGCGCATCGTAAAGCAGCAGCCGGCCGATCAGCGGCTCGCCTATGCCGGTGACCAGTTTGATCGCCTCCATTGCCTGCAGGGTGCCGACGACGCCGGTCAGCGCGCCGAGCACTCCGGCCTCCGCACAGGACGGCACCAGGCCCGGCGGCGGGGCTTCGGGAAACAGATCCCGATAGCTCGGGTTCGGCTTGCCGTCCCTGCCGTCCTCGAAAGGCTTCAACACGGTGACCGAGCCATCGAAACGTCCGACGGCCGCATGCACCAGCGGCTTCCCTTCGCTGGCGCAGGCATCGGCAACCACATAACGCGTCTCGAAATTGTCGGACCCGTCGACGACGATATCGTACTTGGCGACGAGGGCAGGGGCGTTTTCCGCGGTGAGCCGGAATGTGTGCGTTTCGACCGATATGTTGGGATTGATGCGGGCGATCGCAGCGCCGGCGCTCTGGGTTTTCAGCATGCCGACCGTATCGGTGCCGTGAATGACCTGCCGTTGTAGGTTGGAGAGCGAAACAGTGTCGTCGTCGACAATGCCGAGCGTGCCGACACCGGCCGCGGCGAGATATTCAAGCACCGGCGCCCCGAGCCCGCCAGCGCCGATCACCAGCACCCGCGCCTGCTTGAGCTTCTGCTGGCCAGCGCCGCCGACCTCGGGCAGCACGATGTGGCGGGCATAGCGTTCGATCTCGTCGGCGGTGAGGGCGGTAGTCATGTCAGGACCATATAGCGGCCGAAAAATCTTGTCAGGGGTCTTCGGTTGGCCCAACCGTGCCATGGTCGACCGTCAGGAACTGAGCGCGGCCATGCAGGCTGGAAAACAGCGCCGCATCGGTACCCGTCATGAAAGCCTGGCAGTTCAGGTCTTCCAGGATCGAGAACAGTGCCGCGCGCCGGCCGCCATCGAGGTGCGCCGCGATCTCGTCGAGCAGCAGGATCGGCGTCAGGCCGGACATTTCGCCGGTCAGCCGGGCATGCGACAGCACGATGCCGACCAGCAACGCCTTCTGTTCGCCGGTCGAGCAGAGTTCGGCCGGCATTGCCTTGGGCCGGTGCCGGACCATGAGGTCCGAGCGGTGCGGGCCCTCGAGGGTACGTCCGGCGGCGCGGTCGCGGTCGCGGCCATCGGCAAGCGCCCGTCGGAACCGCTCCTCGACATCGACCGCCGGCGCACCGGCAATCTCGGCCTCCAATTCACCCGAAAGGCCGATATCGGCCCGCGGAAACGGTCCGGTGTCGGGCAGCCTGTCGATCATGGCCACCAGCAGGCGCACCAACTCGGCGCGCGCGGCCGCTATCGCCACGCCGGTCTCGGCCATCTGCGTCTCTATCGCCTCGAACCAGCTGGCATCCCGCGAGCCTTCCGTCAGCAAGCGGTTACGGCCTCGCATCGCCTTCTCGTAATCGAGTGCGCGCTGGCCATGGCCGGGATCGATCGCTAGCACCAGCCGGTCGAGAAAGCGCCGGCGATCCGCGGCCGGCCCGGTGAACAGCGAATCCATCGCCGGCGTCAGCCACACGACCCGCAGCCATTCCAGCATGTCCTCGGCCCGCGCCGCGGCTCCATTTATACGCACCCGCCTGCCGCTCTCTGCGGTGTCGCCCCCGGAAATGCCTGTACCGATCTCGACCTCGCCTTCAGGTCCGTGGAGCCGTGCATGCAGGGCAAAACCGCCATCGCCACCCTCACGGGCCACATCCCCGTAGGCTGCGCGGCGCAAGCCGCGTCCCGGTGTCAAAAAGGAGATCGCTTCGAGGAGATTGGTCTTGCCGGCACCATTGTCGCCGGAAAAGACCACGGCGCCCGGCGCGACATCTATCGCAAGGGTCGCATAGTTGCGAAAATTGGTAAGCGTGAGCTTACTTATTTGGGTTTGTGCCGGCAACCGCTATCCGCCTGTAGAAGTCGCCGCAACCAAGGCCTAGTCGTATCGCCAGCGACGCCGCGCCGGCTATACCCGCATCGGCATCAGCACGTAAAGCGCGGTCTCATCGGCCATGTCGTGGATCAGCGTCGGCGAACCGGCATCGGCCAACATGAATTTGGCCTCCGTGCCGGTCAATTGCGCGGCGACATCGAGCAGGTATTTGGCGTTGAAGCCGATCTCGATCGGGTCGGCCGAATAGTCGGCCGCCAGTTCTTCCGTGGCGCTGCCTGAATCCGGATTGTTGACCGCAAGCGTCACCTGGCCTTCGCTGATCGAGAGCTTCACCGCGCGGCCGCGTTCGGAAGAGATGGTCGAGACCCGGTCGACCGCGGCGGCGAAGCTTTGGCGGTCGAGGATCAGCTTCTTGTCGTTGCCGGTCGGAATGACCCGCTGATAGTCCGGGAAGGTGCCGTCGATCAGCTTCGAGGTGAGGACGACGCTGCCGATGGTGAAGCGGATTTTGGTGTCGGACAGTTCGGTGGTCACGGCGACATCCGGATCGTCGACCAGTTTCTGCAACTCGCTCACTGTTTTGCGCGGAATGATGATGCCCGGCATGCCCTCGGAGCCGGCCGGCGCGTCAATCTCGGCGCGCGCCAGCCGATGGCCGTCGGTTGCCACCGAGCGCAGCTTCAGCTTGCCGCCGACTTCGTGCGTGTGCAGGTAGATGCCGTTGAGATAGTAGCGTGTCTCCTCGGTGGAGATGGCGAACTGCGTCTTCTCGATCAGGCCCTTCAGCGCCACCGCATCGAGGCGGAAGATGTGCGAGAAGGATCCGGCCGAAAGCTCGGGAAAATCGGATTGCGGCAGGCACTGCAGGCGGAAGCTCGAGCGGCCCGACGTCACCGTCATGGCGTTGCCGTCCTCATCCGTCTTCAGCATTACCTCGGCGCCGTCGGAGAGCTTGCGCACGATGTCATAGAGCAGGTGCGCGGGGACCGTCGTCGCGCCGCCGCGCTCGACCTTGGCGGGCGTCGCTTCCGTCACCTCCAGGTCGAGGTCGGTGGCCTTCATTTCGAGGCTGGCGCCGTCCGCGCTGAGAAGCACGTTCGACAGGATCGGTATGGTGTTGCGCCGTTCGACCACGCGGTGCACGTGGTTGAGCGACTTCAGGAGATTTGACCGTTCCAGGATAACACGCATGACGAAACAGGCTCGCTTGAATGAATGAACGGGTCTCCGGCTGCCGGCGGCCCGCGAAAGCTCTGAACAGGCTTCAGAATCTACGCAAACTGACAGGAAAAAACCAGTGAACGCAAGCCCGCGCCACCGGTTCGGGCCGGTTGCGCGGGCTTTCTGGGGATAAAGCTGGCCAACCCCGCAAGCGGGCGCTTTCCAGCCGGTCAGGCCTGGTCGTTGATCAGCCTTCTCAGCAATTCCAGTTCCTGCGCCAGCGTGTTGTCATTGCCGGAAAGGTCCTCGATCTTGCGCACGGCGTGCAGCACCGTCGTGTGATCGCGGCCACCGAAGCGCCGTCCGATTTCCGGCAGCGAGCGCGGCGTCATCACCTTCGACAGATACATGGCGACCTGTCGCGGCTTGACGATGGTGCGCGTGCGCCGATTGGACAGCAATTCCGTCTTCGAGACGTTGTAGTGACGCGCCACGATGCGCTGAATGTCCTCGATACGGACCCGCTTCGGCTCGCCCGTGCGATAGATGTGGCCGAGGATCTCGTCGATGCGGTCGATGGTGATCTGCGGCTCGAACGACTGGCGAAACAGGAGCTGGTTGAAGGCGCCCTCCAGTTCACGTCCGCTGCCGGTCACGGTGCGGGCAACGTGGTTGAGGATCTCTTCGGAAATGCCCAGCGATGCATCGTCGATCCTGGCCGTGGCCAGACGCAGTTTGAGCATGCCGAGCCGCATGGCGAAATCGGGCGCCGACATTTCGAGCGCGACGCCGCCATTGAGACGCGAACGGACCCGCGGTTCGAGCGATTCCAGCTCCGACGGTGGCCGGTCGGCGGCAACGACGACCTGCTTGGCGCTGTCGAGCAGCATGTTGATCAGATGACAGAATTCATGCTGGATCGATTTGCCCTGCAGGAATTGCATGTCATCGATGATCAAGAGATCGATGTCGCGCAACTGCTCCTTGAGCGTCAGTGCGTTGTTGTCGCGGATCGCCGTGGCGAAGCGCCACATGAAATACTCCGCGGTGAGGTAGACGACGCGTGACTTCGGGTTTTGCTTCAGCGATTCCGCCGCGATGGCCTGCAGCAGGTGCGTCTTGCCGAGCCCGACGGTGGCATGCAGGAAAAGCGGGTTGAAGCGTACCGCGCTCGACTGCGATTCCGCCACGGCCTTGGCGGCGGCGAAGGCAACGCGGTTCGACGGTCCCTCGATGAAGGAGCCGAACGTGTAACGCGGATCAAGCGGTGATCCCAGGACATTGTGGCGGAACTCGCTCTCGACCGGCACGCCCGGACGCGGCATCGGAGACCGCTCCACCCTACTTGGACTGACGGTGCCGGCGGCCAGCGCCGTCTGCGTCTGCCGCGTCATCTTGCGGGCCGGCGCCAATTCCGGTTCGGGCTGGCCGCGCCCCTGACGGGTTGCGGTGCGCACGACGATTTCGATCTTGAGAAGCTCGGGATCCTCGTGCTTCCACAGCTCTGAAATGAGATCATGATAGTGGCCGTTGATCCACGAGCGCAGGAATGCGGTGGGCACGGAGATGCGGACAATGCCCTTGGACGCTTCCGCGACCTTCATGCGCCCAAACCAGCTGGAATAGACTTCGGTTCCCAGGCGCGCCTTCAACTGGGCCTTGACCCGGTCGAACTTCTGTTCCGCGTCGCTGGAGACCGCCATCTCGTTTGCTCCGATCAAAGTTCCAGGAAATGGGAGGTCGCCCGTAAGCTCCCTTTCGA
Organism: Mesorhizobium sp. CO1-1-11; assembly: GCF_020164995.1. Taxonomy (NCBI): domain Bacteria; kingdom Pseudomonadati; phylum Pseudomonadota; class Alphaproteobacteria; order Hyphomicrobiales; family Phyllobacteriaceae; genus Mesorhizobium; species Mesorhizobium sp. CO1-1-11. Next base: position 65,532 of record NZ_JAIUHE010000011.1, on the reverse strand, counting down.
TGCCGCTCTGCATGATCGAGTTCCTTGCCTTTCTGTACCTGTTTTTCGCTGGGGATGCGCCTCCTGCATCCTTTTCCGGCGACCGTGTCTTCGCTACGATGCCCATTGCCGCCGCCGGCAATGAACGTCGCCCACTATCCGACGGGAACCGGTGCCGGCCCATGGAAGCCAGTCCGCGTTGGGTATGTCAGGGCAATACAACGCCGTCCGGCGAAAGAGCGCCGGCGCGCCGTCCTACCTGCCATGTCTAGTTACGCCAGTCCCCTACCGTATCGAAAAAGAGCAAACCATACCCGTTCGCGGACTTGATCCACGTCGCAAATCCCGCCAATTTAAGCTGGCCGCGTAAGGCTGGGTTAGGGCCAGAGGCCCGTCCCGTTCGATAGATCGACATTACCGAAATCGCTGTGGATAGGGCAAGGCCACGTCTAACGGATTTTTAAGGAATCTGGTTACCTCGGGCAGGTTGGAGCGCCATGCCGCAGCGGCATATTTTGACAAAGCCATTGGGATTCAAACCCTTTTCCGACGAATATGAAAAAGCCGGGCCGGCGCGAAATTTTCTGAAATAATTCACTTGACAGCCAGTTGTCCTCCCGTCTCTTCGGCGCGTTGTGGACAAGCTGTGGATGACTGCCGCTAACTGATTGAAAAAAAATAGCTATTTGTGCGGAGCGTAGTTTTTTCAGTCGGCGCTTTTCAAGCGTGCCGGTCATCAGCGGGAATGTATGTGCCGGCAAATCATTTCGCACTCGGGAATCTGCACTTGGGGCTGTCTGCGGCTATTCTTTTTAAGTACTTGCCGGCAAACGAAAAAACCCGGCGCGATCGGCCGGGTTCGAAGAAGATCGTCCTGAAAAGGCGATGTCAGGCCGACAGCACCTTGAGGCGCTGGGCGAGGCGCGACACCTTGCGGGACGCTGTGTTCTTGTGCATCACGCCCTTGGTTGCGGCGCGCATCAATTCCGGCTCGGCTGCCTTGAAGGCGGCCTGTGCGGCGGCCTTGTCGCCGGAGGCGAGTGCCTCTTCGACCTGGCGCACGTAGGTGCGGACGCGCGAGCGGCGGTTCTTGTTGATCGCTGCGCGGCGGGCGATCTTGCGCGTTGCCTTTTTGGCCGAGGATGTGTTGGCCATGATGCCTCTCTTCTGATCTGGTCGGCGCACGCGGCGTGCCGCAGGGCGCAAAAAACAAACGGGCAGCCACGGGGCCGCCTCGGTTGGTGCGGCTTATAGTTCAGCTTTTCCGGCGCGTCAACGCCGACGGGCGTTCTTTTTGCCGATGCCACGGGTTTCGGACGCTGGCCCGCCACGCCCTACCGGTTGGTGAAATTCGGCTTCCGCTTTTCGGCGAACGCCGCCATCCCTTCCTTCTGGTCTTCGAGCGCGAAAAGCGAGTGGAACAGGCGGCGTTCGAAGCGCAATCCCTCGGCAAGCGTCGTCTCATAGGCCCGGTTCACCGCTTCCTTGGCCATCATCACCGATGGCAGCGAGAAATCCGCGATTTTGGCCGCCGCCTTGACGGCCTCTTCGACCAGCTCGGCGGCCGGAACGACCCGCGACACCAGGCCCGAACGTTCGGCCTCGGCGGCATCCATCATCCGTCCCGTCAGGCACATGTCCATTGCTTTCGATTTGCCGACGAACCGGGTCAGGCGTTGCGACCCGCCCATGCCGGGAATGACACCGAGCGTGATCTCGGGCTGGCCGAATTTGGCCGTATCGGCGGCAATAATGAAGTCGCACATCATGGCGAGTTCGCAGCCGCCTCCCAGGGCATAGCCGGCCACCGCCGCGACGATCGGCTTTCGTGCCCGCGTGAACTCTTCCCAGCCAACGAAGAAGTCCTGGATGTAGGCATCGGCGTAGGAGATCGCCTGCATTTCCTTGATGTCGGCACCGGCGGCGAAGGCCTTGTCGGAACCGGTAACAACCACGGCGCCGATGCCAGGATCGGCGCAGAAACCGTTCACGGCCGAGACGAGTTCAGCAAGGATCCGGGAATTCAAGGCATTGAGCGCCTTTGGCCGGTCCAGCGTGATCAGCCCGACCTTGCCACGCGTCTCGGTGATGATCGTCTCATAGTCCATGGGCTGCTTCTCCTTGCTCGACGGCGGTCTAGCTTACCTCTGACAGGTCCGGCAATAGAAGGTCGAGCGTCCGCTCTGCACGATACGTTGGACATGGCCGCGGCAGCCGGGCTTGGGGCAAGGCTCACCCTCGCGGTCGTACACGGCGAAGGAATGCTGGAAATAGCCCAGCGACCCATCGGTGCGCACATAGTCGCGCAGTGAAGACCCGCCGGCCGCGATGGCGTCCGCGACGACCGAACGGATTGCCTCGGCGAGGCCTTCGCTTTGTTCCCTGGCCTTCTTGCCTGGCTTGGCGATGGTGCCTGCCTCGCGCAGGGGTGACAGCCCTGCGCGCCAGAGCGCCTCCGAGACGTATATATTGCCCAAGCCGGCGATCAGCCTCTGGTCGAGAAGCGCTGCCTTGAGCGGCGCTCTGCGGCCTTTCAGCAGCGAGGCAAGGAGACCGCCGTCCAGCGCATTGCCGGTGGGCTCGACACCCAGCCCGCCCAGCATCGGATGCGTCTCCGGCGGCTCTTCCGCAAACAGCATGAAACCGAAGCGGCGCGGGTCGTTGAAGATCACCCGGGAGCGCGCGCCGGCCGCGGAAACGACATGGAACACGACATGATCGTGTGCCGCGCTCTTCGAACGCTCATGATGGAACACGCCCGGTGTCTCGTCGTCGTCGCCGGTCTCGATGCGAAAGGAGCCCGACATGCCGAGGTGGCAGATCAGAACCGGACCACCTTGCATATGCATGGTCAGATATTTGGCGCGCCGGCCAAGCGCCGTGACCGTCCTGCCTGTCAGCCGCTCCGAGAACCGTTCGGGAAAGGGGAAGCGCAGATCGGGTCGTCTCATCTCGACCTTGGCCAGATGGGCACCTTCCAGGACCGGCTGCAGGCCGCGCCGGACCGTTTCGACTTCGGGCAATTCAGGCATGACCGCCAATCGTGGCGTGGAAGGACGTGCCGTTACGGCCGCGCGCCAGCCGCAGATGTTCGGCAACCGTCTCGCCGATATCGGCGAATGTCGCCCTCAGCCCTATGTCGCCGCCTTTGAGGCCGGGTCCAGTGCCGATGACCGGAATGCGTTCGCGCGTATGATCGGTGCCGCGCCAGGTCGGATCGTTGCCGTGGTCGGCGGTCAGGATGAGAAGGTCGCCCTGCTTCAGCTTCGCAAACGCCTCCGGCAGACGCCGGTCGAAGGCCTCGAGTGCGGCGGCATAACCGGCGACGTCGCGGCGATGGCCGAATTCGGTGTCGAAATCGACGAAATTGGCGAACACGAGGTCACCGTCGCCCGCCTCGTCCATGGCGCCCAGCGCCTGGTCGAACATGGCCATGTTGCCCGCCGCCTTGCGCACCTGCGAAATCCCGCGATGGGCGAAGATGTCGCCGATCTTGCCAACGGCGATGACGCGGCTGCCGCGCGCCGTCAGCCGGTCGAGCAATGTCGCTTCGGGTGGCGGCACGGCGTAGTCGTGGCGGTTGTAGGTTCGTTCGAAGGTGGCTGACGTCTCGCCGACGAAGGGGCGCGCGATCACCCGTCCGATCCTCAGCGGGTCAACCAGCCGCCGCACCACCTGGCACAATTCATAGAGCCGCTCCAGGCCGAAATGGATCTCATGCGCGGCGATCTGCAGGACGGAATCGACCGACGTGTAGCAGATCGGCTTGCCCGTGCGGATGTGTTCCTCGCCGAACCGCTCGATGATCTCGGTGCCTGGCGCATGGCAATTGCCGAGGATGCCTGAAACCTTGCCCTCGCGGATGATCGCCTCGGTCAGGTCGGCCGGAAAGGCGGGAACCGTATCCGGGAAATAACCCCAGTCGAAGCGTACTGGCAGGCCTGCGATCTCCCAGTGGCCGGAAGGCGTGTCCTTGCCGCTCGAAATCTCCTGCGCCGCGCCATGGAAGGCATTGGCGAGCAGGTCCGTCCCGAAATGAGCAAAACCCAGTCCTGTCGCCGTCTCGGCCGCCTTGCCAAGTCCCAGCGATGCCATGTGGGGGACGAACAGTGGTCCCTGACGAAGCCCGTCGCGATCGGCGCGCCCTTCCGCGCAAGCTTCGGCGATGTGCGCCAGCGTGTTTGCACCGGAGTCGCCATAACGTTCTGCGTCGGCCGCGCCGCCGATGCCGAAGGAATCCAGGACAAAGAGGAATGCACGCGCCATCGGGTCATTTGTTGCCAGTGTGGACCTCAAGACATAGGGTTCCACGGCGGCCTTGGCAATTCGGAAACCAAACAGCAATACAGGCACAAAGATCAGGTGTCGCGACCAGTTGGGCGCCCATGGACGAAACAAGAGGCAAGGCGGTCCCGTCATGAAGGCTGCGCTCAAGACATGGACTGCCCTCATGGCTGTGAACGGTGCGTTCTGTTGTGGACCGGCGTGGGCAGACTGGCGCGACGATATCGGCACATTTCGCATCGGTATCCTCGCCGAACCCGGCGCCGGCAATACCGTTCCGGGGCTGGCCGTGCTGACGCAAGCTTTTACCGATGCGCTCGGCATGAAGGTGGAATTCGTCGTTGCCCGTGATTACGCGGCACTGATCGAGGCACAGGCCAATGCGCGGATCGAATACGCCATCTATTCGGCGACCGCCTACGCCACGGCGCTGCAACGCTGCGAATGCGTCGAGCCGCTCGTGGCTCCGGTCGATTCAGACGGTGCGGCCGGCATCCGCTCGGTACTGCTGACCAGGGACGGCAAATTGCCCGGCCTGGCTGACATGGAGACCCGCCGGATCGCCATGCCGCCGCCGGACAGCGTCGGCGGTTCGCTTTTGCCGCTGGCGGGCTTGGCCGCCGAACACGTCAGGATAGCCGAAGACGCACCGTTCCTTGTCCATGCCCCGTCGGCGTCGGCGGCCGAAACCATGCTCGTCGGCGGCGAGGCCGACGCCATGTTCGGCTGGGTGAAGGCAGCGGCCGACGGTCAGCCGCGACCGCCCGGGGGCACCCAGGCAAGGCTCGAGGCATCAGGCCTTTCGGCGTCGGCCCTTCAGGTCGTGTGGACGTCGGGTGTGCTGAGATACGGTCCCCATGCGGTGCGCGGCGACCTCGATCCGGAAGCCAAGCGTCGGCTGACCGTGTTCCTCACCAACCTCAAATCGACGACGCCGGATGTCTACGACCTTCTGGAGCCGAAGCATGCTGGCGGCTTCATGCCCGTGGCTCCCAAGGACTATGCGGCGGCGGAGGCCATCGTGCGGATGGTATCGGTCGATGGGCGGCAATAAGTCTTTCAGCAATCGCTGCAAGGGATCGTGACGCTTCTGCGGGGACGCAGATAATAGGTTTCGCCCATCGTCATGCCTTTGGCGAGCGTCTCGACAAACCCGAGCTTCTGTTGGCTGTCGGTCGTCCAGCTGATGATCGGCTTATAGGCCAGGGTGCTGTCGACGCGGACGAGGAAGGTTCCGGGGACCCTGAGGCTTGCCGGAACCGTGGTGGCGGTGCCGGCGGTGGCTCCGACGCCGTTCACACCGTTGACCACCTTGCGCGACCACACCACCAGGACCTGCGGCGTGGCATCGGTGGTGACCTGTATGGCCGTGATGGTGATGTCCGGCACGGAGCGGTTATAGGGTTGAAGGGTCAAGGTGCCGATCTTCATGATGGCATCGAGGTCCACTTTGGCGATGGTCGGCTGTTGTGTGACGAGATCGGCGACCATGCTGCCGACACGGCTGACCTTCTTGCTTGTCTCGATGGCCTGCGAAGCCTCCATGGTCATGAAATACATGACCAGCAGGATAGGCGCGATAAGCGCGAACTCGACCGCCGCGACGCCACGACGATTGGACCAGAACCGGATTGATTTGCCCCAGAGCATTGATTTGCCCCAGAGCCCAGCAATTCCCTGATGTGCCCCCGCACGCATCATATTCACTGCCTTTTTTCTTGTTGTTGCTTCGGTGATTGTCTCAATTGTCGAACGGCTCGTTCTGCCAGGTCACCGAAGCGAAATGCAGCGTTTTGTTGCCGCCCATCGACTGCGCCATCAGGTTGGTCATGATGGGCCATTTGTAGAAAACCCGCAGCATGTTCCTTGACTCCGCCGCACCCGCCGTGACGGTAAAGGGCACATCGGCGCCGCTATTCGTCAGCTGGATGTTACCGCCCTGAATCCTGAAGCCGGCCTGGGCCGCGTCGGCGAAAGCCGTGTACTGGCGAAGATCGACGCTCAACTGATTGGGGCAATCCTGCGAAACGATGATTTCCAGCTTGCCGCAGATCATGTTCTTCAAATTGTCTCCGGCGACGTCAGCGGCCCTCAACTGGCCGGTGCGCAGCCGGCGCGCGACATCGTCTGTAATGTTGGCCATCACCTCCTGGCTGGCAAACGAGATGCAGCTTTCGAGGATGGCGAAGACGAGAAGCGCGAACGGCATCGCAAGCAGCGCGAACTCCAGCGCCGTGGCGCCGCGCCGGTCGCGCACGAAGCGCTGGAAAGGCCTGGCGCGCTCGATCTTGCGTTGATCTGTCGAGCCGATTTCCTTGCTCATGCGATGTTCCTGCCATCCTGGACGGTGCTGACAGGTGTATTAGTGCAAACCAATTGAGGTCCGGTTTGAATGATCGTTAAACTCGGCGCAGGCGCTTTAACCAGGCAGTAACCTGGGCGCTGGCACGGCCCGCATGGCTTATTTGCTGACGCTCATCTCGGCTTCGGACGATTTCTCCGCGTCGCTCTTGTAGGAGCTTTCGCAATAGGGCGTGCACGACATGGTCTGGACCTCCGCGCGCCGGTAAATGCGAACCGACGAGGCCGCCTGGCGGACCACGGTAACCTGTGCGTCGACGATCGGGCTGCCCTCTGGGTCGAGAACGACGAGATTGGTGACACCGAAACCCTTGCCGGTGAGCACGATCGTCGAGGCATCCTGGACGGAGGCGTCGGCGATTGCCGGGTTGCCCACGACGATCGTATCGGCGGGGCGCGACAATTTCACGATCTTGGCCTGGTTCATGGTGACCTCGATCCCGGCGCCGGCCCTGGCGGGCGCGGTCAAGCTGGCGGCAAGAAGCACGGCAATCAGAATTGAGGATCTCGGCACGGCCATCACGGCGCTCCACGCAAGCGGACTGTTCAACGGAACATGAACGAGATTGGTGAACCAACGGTTAAGTTGACTTGTTGCGCCCGGATGTGGCGATCGGCATGGCCGAGCGCATCATCGGACTCGTGCAGGCGTCGCAAGCCTGCCCAAGCCCTTGCCGTTTGCGGCGTCGACCTGCAAAACAGAACATTAGCCAGCGCTTAGTGTGGAGTTAACCACGCAATATGTTCTAGCCGGGAAAGGAATCGGTAAGGCTGTTTATTAAGCCGATCGAAAGAGCTTCTCCCTAGATTTGCAGCATCCGATCAACCACCACAGAAGTTGACGGAAGTGCTGTAACACGTGGAGTAGGAGCTCTCGAATGTCTAATCTCATCGCACGTTTCGTGAAGGACGAATCCGGCGCGACCGCCATCGAATATGGTCTGATCGCCGCTCTCATCGCGCTCGCCATCATCACCGGCGCAGGCGCGCTCGGCAATGCCATCAACGCCAAGTTCACGACCATCGGTACAACGCTGAACAGCAGCGGCAGCTGATCTGCTTATTTGCTGATCACCTGGATTGCATTCTGGACAGGGGCCGCCACATTGCGGCCCCTGTTTCTCTGTGACCGGTCCAGAGTGCTGCTGACAACGACCGTCTTTTCATGCGGACCTCATCAATCGTTAATCGAACCGACCTAGATTGAGTATCCTGGAAATCCGCACAATAGGCATAAGCGCCGATGCTTGAAGCCCTGATCTTCGTCGTCTTCCCGTTCTGCATGCTGTTTGCCGCGATCTCCGACATGCTGTCGATGACGATCGCCAATCGCGTGCCGGTGCTGCTTGTCGTCGTCTTCGCGCTGGTGGCGCCGCTGACGGGCATGGACTGGGCAGCCTATGGCGGACATTTCGCCGCCGGCGCCATCGTCCTTGCCGTGACGTTCGGCCTGTTCGCCTTGGGTGGCATGGGCGGCGGCGACGCCAAACTGCTGGCCGCCACGGCCGTGTGGATGGGGCTCAACGTGCATCTCGTCGAATATCTGGTCGTCTCGACATTCATCGGCGGCCTTCTGACAATCGCGATCCTGCTTTACCGGAAATCGACGCTGGCGGTTTTCACCGGCCGCAATCCATTCCTGCGTCATTTCGCCGAAGAGTCGGCCGGTGTTCCCTACGGGATCGCGCTCGGCCTGGGCGGACTGCTGACCTTCCCCGATTCCCCCATGATGGTATGGGCGCTGGCAAGCCTGGCGAACTGAATTCATCAATTTTTCGTCGGCTGGCATGCCTTGCAAGCCGTCTTGCGGAGCGGCGGCCCAGCATTTCCACGCATCTCGGCGCGATCCATCCAATTTATGTAAACCTTAAATTAATCACGATCGTAAGCATTGCATTAACCTTGTTTTGACGATTGCCGCTGCAAAGTCCGGCTTGGCTAGGTGGTTTGCCAAGGGCGAGGGTTCGGACAGATGCCAGCATCCCGATTGATTATTCTGAGCGTGGCGGTGGCCGCGGCGGGCGGTGCTGGCTATGTCGCAAAAAACATGGTCGCTCCGCCGCCTCAGATCGTCGTCGATTCTGGCCCCCAGGCTCCGGCGGTATCCCTGCAGGATGTGCTCGTGCTTTCGGGTGATGTCGCGATGGGCAACGCGCTCCAGAACAGCATCGCCTGGCAATCCTGGCCCGCTGACGGCATCAACGCGAATTTCATCACCAAGGCCACCGCTCCCGATGCCCTGGAGAAGCTGAAAGGGTCGATTGCCCGTGTGCCGATGTATGCGGGCGAGCCCGTGCGGCGCTCCAAGCTGATCGGCGAGGGGCAAAGCTTCATGTCGTCCATCCTGCCTTCCGGCATGCGGGCCGTCGCCACGACCATATCGGCCGACACCTCGGCCGGCGGCTTCATTCTTCCAAACGATTTCGTCGACGTCATCATGACCCGCAGGGCCGATGCCAACACCGGGGCCGGCTTCAGCACCGAGACCATCCTGAAGAATATCCGCGTTCTGGCAATCGATCAGACCATCCAGGAAGACGAGGAAGGCAAGAAGACCAGGGTAGGCCAGACCGCCACGCTGGAGCTGACACCCAAACAGGCGGAGATCATCACCGTTGCCCAGCAGATGGCGGATCGCCTGACGCTGGCGCTGCGGGCGATCACGGACACCCAGGAAAAGAATGTGGACGAGGCCGACTATCTCGTTTCCGGCAATGGTCGCAGGGGAACGGTGAGGCTGATCAAGTCGGGCGAAGTCTCCGAGGTAGGGGCAAGGAAATGAGGCTAAGCGCTAAACTGCCGGCAATCGCAGCCATGGCATTCGGCCTGCTGCTGGTCGGAGCGAATGTGCAGGGCGTCGAGGCGAAGAGCACGCAGGTGTCGGCCACGACAGCCACCCAGCGCGTCAAGCTGGGCCTCAACAAGTCGGTGGTCATAGACCTGCCGAGCGATGCCTATGACATTCTTGTCGCCAATCCCTCTGTTGCCGACGCCGTGACCCGTACCGCAAGGCGTATCTATCTCTTTGGCAAGTCGGTCGGCGAAACCAACATCTTCGTCTTTGGACCGAACGGCGAACAGATCGCCAGCCTGGATCTTGCCATCGAACGCGACGTCGCCGGCCTGGAAGACTATATCAAGCGCTTCCTTCCGACATCGACCGTGAAGGTGGAACTGCTGAACGACAACGTCATCCTGACCGGCACCGTCGACACGCCGCTGGACGCCAAACGAGCGGTCGACTTGGCGACGATCTTCGTCTCGGGCGGTGAGGCGACGACGGGCCAGTATTCGCAGACCGCCGCCGGCGGCTCGGCCCAGAGCGGTGTCGACATCAACAACCCGGACCAGGAGCGCCGTGTCTCCAAGATCGTCAATCTCTTGCAGATCATCGGTGACGACCAGGTCACGCTGAAGGTGACCGTCGCCGAAGTCAGTCGCTCCGTGATGAAGCAACTCGGTGTCAACATGCTCAGCAGCGGTAGCTCGAACGGCATCAGCTACGGGGCCTTGAGTTCGCCCAATTACGGACTTGGCAAGCCACTTTCGCAGAATTCATACTTCAGGCTCGGCGACGGCCTCGGCAATGGAATTCAGGCCTACGTCAACGCGATGGAGCAAAGCGGCGTCATGAAGACGCTTGCCGAACCGACCCTCACGGCGGTTTCTGGCGAGAAGGCGACGTTCAAGGTCGGTGGGGAATTCAATCTCATCACCGGACGCACCAACAATGTTTCGAGCGACAACCAGACCGGCCAAGTTACGTACACCAATGACAAGCTCGAATATGGCATTGGGCTTGAGTTCCAGCCCGTAGTGCTGTCGGCCGGGCGCATCAGCCTGAAGGTCAGGACCTCCGTATCGGAGCCGACCGCGGAAGGTGCCACTACGCTCGAAGGGGCAGGCGCCTTGCCTGGAATGACCATACTGTCGATCCGCAAACGCCTGGCAGACACCACCGTTGAGCTACCCTCCGGCGGCTCCATGATGATCGCCGGCCTGGTGCGCGACGATGTCCGTCAGGCAGTCTCCGGTCTGCCAGGTCTCGCCAAGATTCCCGTGCTCGGCACACTCTTCCGCAGCAAGGACTTCGTCCGCAACGAAAGCGAGCTCGTCATCATCATCACGCCCTACCTGGCGCGGCCAGTGGCACGCAATGATCTCGCCAAGCCGGACGACAATTTCAACCCTCCGAGCGATGGCGCCGGGATGTTCCTTGGGCGTGTCAATCGCGTCTACGGCACCATGCAGACCGACAGGCCCAACGGTCGCTATCACGGCGTCGTCGGCTTTATCTACAAGTGAACGGGAAAGCGGACATGTCTCAGTCAGCATTGAAGGCAAGGATCTCTGCGATGCGCTCCGGCCGTTCTTGGATAAGCCTGCGGGTCCTTCCGATCCTCGCGGCAGCGTTGACGGCTCTCCTGGCCGGTTGCGCCCACCGCGACAGCGTTACCGTCGGCGCCATCCCCGACGACTATCGCACCAATCATCCGATCGTCATCGCGGAGAAGAACCAGAAGATCGATCTTCCCGTCGGCGCCGGCGACCGTGGTATGACCGGCTCGCAGCGCGACACGCTTCTAGGGTTCCTCGACGGCTACGACAAGTCTGCCGCTTCGACATTGACGATCCAGGTTCCAAGCGGATCGGCCAACGAAGTCGCCGCGACGGCGGCTGGCCGCGATTTCGCCCGGCTCGCGGTCGCCGCCGGTATCAAGCGCGACCGGATCGTCGTGGTCTCCTATCAGGCTGGATCGAGCGAGGCCTCAGCCCCGGTTCGCGTTTCCTACATCGCGGTGAGGGCACAGACCGACAAATGCGGGCGTTGGCCCGATGACCTGGTGGAAACGTCGGAAAACAAGCACTACGCCGATTTCGGCTGCTCCTATCAGAACAATCTTGCCGCTCAGATGGCCAATCCAAATGATCTTCTCGGGCCGCGCAAGCAGACCACCATCGATGCGGAACGGCGTGGTCAGGTCATAGATGACTATCGGAAAGTTCCGTTGGCAGTGCCTCCGGTCAGCCAAGAAGTCGATTACTGATGACTGCAAAGTCTAGGGGCAACCAACCATGAGCAGCCTTGCCTATGACGCCACCGTCGAGGGCGCCGATATCTCGCCGCAGGACGTCGCCGCGATGCAGGCGTTGCGGCCGGTTCCGCGCATTTCGATCCAGGCATTCTGCGAGACCGAGGGCGTTGCCAATCCGGTCCAGCGCGCCGGCGAGGACCGTCGCATGACCAAGGCGCATCTCAAGGTCCATATGGGCGGCGTCGCCACCGCAATCGAATTCTACCAGTCGGCGCCGACGCCCAACCTGATCCTGCTGGAATCGCGCAGCGAACCCAAGCAATTGCTGGAGCAGCTCGCCCAGCTTTCGGAATACTGCGATCCATCCTCGAAAGTGGTGGTGATCGGTCACTACAATGATGTCGGTCTTTATCGCGAACTCATCCGTTCCGGCATCTCCGAATATGTAATCGCGCCGGTGTCGATGGCCGACATCGTCAGCGTCGTGTCGTCGATCTTCGTCGATCCGGATGCCGAACCGCTCGGCCGCACGGTCGCCTTCGTCGGCGCCAAGGGCGGTGTCGGCTCTTCCACGATCGCGCACAACGTCGCCTGGGCAATGTCCTCGCTGTTCAAATCCGAGGTCGTTGTCGCCGACCTCGATCTCGCCTTCGGCACCGCCAACATCAATTTCGACCAGGATCCGGCCCAGGGCATTGCCGAGGCGGTGTTCTCGCCCGAGCGCATAGACGAAGTCTATCTCGACCGGCTGTTGACCCAATGCGCCGAGCACCTGTCGCTGCTTGCGGCGCCCTCGACGCTGGAACGCGTCTACGACTTCGATCCCGATGCCTTCGCGCAACTTGTCGATACCGCGCAGCGCAGCGTGCCGCTGCTTGTGCTCGATGTTCCTCATGTCTGGACGGGATGGGCCAAGAACACGCTGGTCAAGGCTGACGAGATCGTCATCACGGCGACTCCGGAACTGGCCAATCTGCGCAACACCAAGAACCTGGTCGATATGTTGAAGCGGCTTCGTCCAAACGACCCGCCGCCGAAATTGATCATCAACCAGGCCGGCGTGCCCAAGCGGCCCGAGATCTCGGCATCCGATTTCGCCGAACCGCTCGGCCTGACACCAATGTCGGTCATCGGCTTTGATCCCCTGCTGTTCGGCAATGCCGCAAACAACGGGCGCATGCTGGGCGAGATGGATGCCAAGAACCCGGTTGTGGCCACGATCAACGAGATTGCCCATGTGCTGACGGGCCGCAGCGAAATCCGGGCGAAGAAGAAAGCTGGCCTGGGCAGTCTGCTCGGCAAGCTCTCGCGCAACAAGAAGTGACGCAATGGGGTCGGTAGTCGGTCATGTTCGGTAAAAGAGGCAACGACGACGCCAACCGGTTCACGCCGGAATTCCGCCAGCCGGCATCGGCACCGGCTACGATTGCGCCGGCCGCCGCGGGTCCGGCCGACACCGCGGTGCTTGCCCGGCCCGCGGCCACGCCTCAGCCGAGCGCACCTGTCGCGCCGCCGGCCAGGCGCGCGGTCGAAGCGCCACCCATGGCGCCGGAACCGAGGAGGGGCCGCGAAAAGAGCGAAACCTACTATGACACCAAGAGCCAGGTGTTCTCGGCTCTCATCGATACGATCGACCTGTCGCAGCTCGCCAAGCTCGACCCCGAAAGCGCGCGCGAGGAAATCCGCGACATCGTCAACGACATCATCGCGATCAAGAACTTCGCGATGTCGATCGCCGAGCAGGAAGAACTGCTCGAGGACATCTGCAATGACGTGCTTGGCTATGGGCCGCTCGAGCCGTTGCTGGCGCGCGACGACATCGCCGACATCATGGTCAACGGGTCCAAGAACGTCTACATCGAAGTGAACGGTAAGGTCGAGCAGACCGGCATTCGGTTTCGCGATAACCAGCAGCTTCTCAACATCTGCCAGCGCATCGTCAGCCAGGTCGGCCGCCGCGTCGACGAATCCAGCCCGATCTGCGACGCTCGTCTTCCCGACGGGTCGCGCGTCAACGTCATTGCGCCGCCGCTGGCTATCGATGGCACCGCGCTCACCATCCGCAAATTCAAGAAGGACAAGCTGACGCTCGATCAGCTGGTCAAGTTCGGCGCCATCTCTCCGCAAGGGGCAGAAGTTCTCAAGATCATCGGCCGTGTCCGCTGCAACATCGTCATCTCGGGCGGCACCGGCTCCGGCAAGACGACATTGCTCAACTGCCTGACCAACTACATCGACCGCGACGAGCGCGTCATCACCTGTGAGGACTCGGCCGAACTGCAGCTGCAGCAGCCGCATGTCGTGCGCCTGGAAACGCGTCCACCCAATCTCGAGGGCGAGGGCGAGGTGACGATGCGCGACCTGGTCAAGAATTGCCTGCGCATGCGGCCTGAACGCATCATCGTCGGCGAAGTGCGCGGACCCGAGGTCTTCGACCTTCTTCAGGCGATGAACACGGGCCATGACGGCTCGATGGGCACGATCCACTCCAACAGCCCGCGCGAATGCCTGAACCGTATCGAATCCATGATCGCCATGGGCGGCTATTCGCTGCCGCAGAAAACCGTGCGCGAAATCGTCGTCGGCTCCATCGACGTCATCATCCAGGCGGCACGCCTGCGCGATGGATCGCGCCGCATCACCCATATCACCGAAGTGATCGGGATGGAGGGCGACGTCGTCATCACCCAGGATATCGTCCTCTACAACATCAAGGGCGAGGACGCCAACGGCAGGCTGCTGGGAGAACACGTCTCGACCGGCATCGGCCGCCCGCATTTCTGGGAACGCGCGCGTTACTACGGCGAAGAGCAGCGCCTCGCAATAGCGCTCGAGGCCATGGAGAAACGTGCTGACTGACGCACCCACAGGCGTGAAGGTTCTGGTCGATGTTTGGAATTGACGGCACCGTACTGGCGTTTGTCGTACTCGCCGGCTTCAGCGCCGGCGCGGTCGCCTATGCATTTCTGTTCAAGCAGATCAGCAATGAGAAACAGGCCGGCAAGCGGCTGGAAACGATCAAGGCGGCCGAGACGGACCGTTCCGTCGTCAAGGCCACCCGCGACCGGGCGGCGGACGCCGCCAAGCGCCGCAAATCGGTGCAGGATTCACTGAAGGACCTCGACGAAAAGCAGAAATCCAAGGACACCGCCGTCAAGAAGCCGCCGCTGAAAGCGCAGCTTCGCCAGGCTGGGATGAAGGTGCCGATCGAACGTTTCTATATCTATTCGGCCATCTGCGGCCTCGCGCTGACGGTGGTCGCGTTCGTGGCCGGTGCGCCGATGATTGTCTTGCCCGGTGTGCTGCTCGCCGGAGCGCTTGGCCTGCCGCGTTGGTTCGTTTCTTTTCGTCGTAGCCGCCGCGTCAAGTCATTCCTCAACGAATTTCCAAACGCGCTCGACGTCATCGTGCGGGCGGTCAAGTCCGGCCTGCCGCTGAACGATGCCATACGCCTCATCGCCAACGAATCCCCTGAACCGGTCAAGACCGAGTTTCGCCGCATCGTCGATTCGCAGCAGATGGGCCTGTCGATCCCCGACGCCACCTTGCGCATGCCCGAAACCATGCCATGCACCGAGGCGAGCTTCTTCGGCATCGTCATCCAGATCCAGTCGCAAGCCGGTGGCAATCTCTCCGAAGCGCTAGGCAATCTTTCGCGCGTCTTGCGCGACCGCAAGAAGATGAAGGCCAAGGTCGCGGCCCTGTCGATGGAGGCGAAAGCATCCGCCGCCATCATCGGCGCCTTGCCTTTCATCGTTGCCTTTCTCGTCTATCTCTCCAGTCCCAACTACCTGATGCCGCTGTTCACGACCAGCGTCGGCCATCTGATCCTCGGTGTTTCCGGCATCTGGATGTCGATCGGCATCTTCGTGATGCGCAAGATGATGAATTTTGAAGTCTAGGGCCGTGGCATGACCGAACAAGTCATCAAATCACTGACGGATCCCAGCCTCCTGATTGCGATGCTGGTCGCTGTCGCCGTGTTCGCAACCGTTTTTACGCTGCTGCCGGCGCTTGGCGGAAACCAGCTCAAGGCGCGCATGAAGTCGGTCGCGCTGGAGCGTGACGAGCTTCGCGCCAAGCAGCGCGCGCGGCTTGCGAACGAGGCCGATCGCCGCCGCAAGGGCCTGCGCGAGCAGCAGTCGGTCGGTATGCGCAACATTGTCGACCGGCTCGATCTGCGCCGTGCGTTGGCCGACGAGTCCACCTTGCAAAAGCTGAAGGTCGCCGGCTTTCGCGGGCAAAATCCGCTAACGCGATTTCTGTTCTTCCGTCTGGTGCTTCCTTTTGTCGGTTTCGCGCTGGGTCTGTTCTATATTTTCGTGCTGGGAGGGTTGCCCGACAAGCCATTGGTGATCCGGCTTTTCGTCTGCATCCTCGTTGCCTATGGCGGCTTCTATGCGCCGGTCCTCTACGTCAACAACCGCGCGACCAAGCGCAAGCAGTCGATCCAGCTGGCATGGCCGGATGCGCTCGACCTGATGCTGATCTGCGTGGAATCCGGCATGTCGGTGGAAGCCGGCCTGCGCAAGGTCGCCGACGAGATCGGCGCTCAATCGGTGGCCCTGGCGGAAGAATTCATCCTGACCAACGCCGAGCTCTCATACCTGCAGGAACGTAAGCAGGCTTACGAGAATCTTGCGAGCCGTACCGGCTTGGAATCGGTCAGGTCCGTGTCACAGGCGCTCGTCCAGGCCGAGCGCTACGGCACGCCAGTGGCGCTCGCACTGCGTGTGCTTGCCGCAGAAAGCCGCGACATGCGCATGAACGCAGCCGAGAAGAAGGCCGCCGCGCTGCCGCCCAAGCTCACCGTGCCGATGATCCTGTTCTTCCTGCCGGTGCTGTTCGCCATCATCCTGGGTCCTGCCGGCATCCAGGTCAGCCAGCGCGGCATCTTCGGCCAGTCGCAAAGCAACGGCACCCAGTAGGCGCATCCGCACAATCCAAGCGAAAGAGCCGCGCGGAAAATGCCACGCGGCTCTTTCGTTTGGCGCGATCGGGCGCCCCGCGCGACGATCAGTTGTTGGCGGTTTTCGCCGTTTTCGCCTTGTCCTGATCCTTGAGCTGGCTCCAGGCGTTCTGCTGGGCCAGCATCTGCCGGAGATAGGCGACGTTGGCCTGTGCCTGTTCGGGGGAAAGTTCTTGCGAGGCGATCTTCTCGGCTTCGTCGAAGCGACCTTGCAGCCCGACAACGAGCGCCAGGTTCTGACGCACCCGGCTGTCGGCATTCGGCTGCTGGGCGGCAGAGCGCATATAGGTCTCGGCGGTGCGCAGATCCCCTTCCAGCACATAGGACATGCCGAGATTGGAAAGGATCGATGGCTCGTTCGGCTTGAGTTCAAGCGCCTTGCGGTAGAGTTGGCGCGCTTCGTCCTTCTGGCCGACCTGATCGAGGATGGCCGCCTCCGCCGACACCAGCCTCCAGTCGGGGTATTCCGGCGTTTGTGCGCGGCGCACGGCGTCGAGCGCTGCCTCGAGCTGGCCATTGGCGGCCAATGCCTTGCCATAGGCGGCGAGAACTTCGCGGTCCTTGGGGTAGGCGATCGCCAGCTTGCGCATCACGGCAAGCGACTGGTCGGCATCGCCGTCCATCTGCAGCGCCGCCGCGAAGTTGGTCGCTATCCGCTTGTCGTTGGGGTTCCTCGCGTAGGATTGGCCAAGTGCGGCCGTGGCGTTGTGCAATTCTCCCGCCGACATCGTTTCCAGCGGCTTGCCGCTGGTGCGTCCGATCGAGCCTGTGGTGAGTTTGTCGGTCGCGCAACCGGCAACGCCCGCCGCGAGCGCTAGCATGAATGCCGTGGTAATGAGCCGTTTTCCCCGGATGTCTATCGTGCGGTTGGTCGGCATCGGCACCTGGGCCTCCATTCATGCGTGGCCATTGCGTGGCCATCTTCCCTCCAGCAGAAATATTCTGTTAACCCTAACGGAGGGTTAAGACGCGCCGACTCGCAAACTCGGCAGGAGAAACATCTGATGTCCGTTGAACTGGTCGAGAGCAAGCCGAAGAACCCGCTGCCAATCCATCTGGTCGCCAGGGACGGGCTGGAGGCAGCCGGTCTGTCGCCGTCTATTGTCGCATGGGCCAAGGCAAACGGCTTTTCCGGCGAGGCTGGCAGGACGCTGGTCCTGCCAGGCGAGAACGGAGCGCTTGGCGGCGCCATGTTCGGCCTCGGTGAGGGCGAGGGCGCGCTTGCCGTCGGTGCGCTGGCGAAAACCTTGCCGGAGGGCGATTGGCATTTTGCCTCCAGGCCTGCGGAGCCGGAACTGGCGGCTCTTGCAATCGTGCTCGGCGGTTATGTCTTTGCCCGCTACGGCAAGAAACCGGGCAAGGCGCTGCGCTTCGAGCTGCCGGCCGGCGTCGATGCGCAGCGCGTTCGCCGCGTCGTCGATGGTGTTTTCCTGACGCGCGACCTGGTCAACACACCGACCAACGATATGGGGCCGGACGATCTGGAGAAGGCGGTGCGGATCCTGGCTGGGGCTCACAAGGCCGAAGTCTCGGTCATCAAGGGCGACGACCTGCTCGCACAGAACTTCCCGATGATCCATGCCGTCGGCCGCGCTTCGTCCGATGCCCCGCGTCTGATCGACATGACCTGGGGGCGGCAGGGCGCGCCGAAGGTGACGCTGGTCGGCAAGGGCGTCTGCTTCGACACGGGCGGGCTCGACATCAAGCCGTCATCGGGCATGCTGTTGATGAAGAAGGACATGGGTGGCGCCGCCAATGTGCTGGGCCTGGCCTCGATGATCATGGCCGCCGGGCTCAATGTGCGGCTGCGCGTGCTGATCCCCGCGGTCGAGAATTCGATCGCCAGCAACGCTTTCCGCCCGGGCGACGTGCTGGCGAGCCGCAAGGGCATCACGGTCGAGATCGGCAACACGGACGCCGAAGGTAGGCTGGTGCTGGGGGACGCGCTGGCGCTGGCCGACGACGAGGAGCCGCAGCTTCTCATCGACATGGCGACGCTGACCGGCGCCGCCCGCGTCGCGCTTGGCCCCGACCTGCCGCCCTTCTACACCGATGACGAGGCGCTTGCCTCGGAGCTGGCGGCGGCGGCGCTGGCGGTCGAGGACCCGCTGTGGCGCATGCCGCTATGGCGGCCTTACGACGCGAAACTGTCGTCGAAGATAGCCGACATCAACAACGTCACATCAGATGGTTTCGCCGGTTCGATCACCGCGGCGCTGTTCCTCAGGCGCTTCGTCGAGAAGACGGCAAGCTGGGCGCATTTCGACATCTTCGCCTGGAACCCCGCCGATCGCCCCCACGGCCCCGCTGGTGGTGAAGCGCAAGGCATCCGGGCGCTGGAGCGGGTCATTTCGACACGCTTTGGCTGAAGGGACGGCCCGCAAGCAGAGCCGGCAAATTGCTGGAAACTGAAACGGAACCGAAACAATTTGCCGTCATGCTGGCGCGATGTCGATTGCGATGCGCCCGAGCCAGGCCCTGCGACTGTGGCAGCAAGTGATGCTGTCGCAGGTGCGCGAGGACGCGCCTGATCTCACCATGCGTCAGACGGCGATCCTGTTTACCATCTACCTCGATCCGCCGCCGCACACCGTGCGCGGGCTCGCCGCCCGCCTCAACGTCACCAAGCCGGTCATCACGCGCGCGCTCGACACGATGGGCGCGCTGAAACTGGTGTCGCGCCATCGCGACGAGCTCGACAAGCGCAACGTCCTGATCAAGCGCACCGTCGAAGGCGCGCTCTTTGTCGAGCGCTTCGGAGATGGTATCATCGCCAAGGCCCACGAACTGCCGATGTAACCGATTTCCATTTGACCGGATTTGACGATTTGACTGCCAGGGACGCCCGCCTCCACGCCTTCCGCTCCGATCTTGCCGATGCGCGGCTGAAGGGCGAGGTGACGGCCGACCGTTTCGTCGCCGGCCGGCCGGGGCGGATTGCCGCCTCGGTGGCCGATCTGCGCAAGGGGCCGCGGCCCGACGCCGGCATCAACACGCAGTTCCTCTTCGGCGACGATGTCCTCGTCTTCGAGCAAACCGAAGGCTGGGCCTGGGTCCAGGGCGAACGCGATGGTTATGTCGGCTATGTCGCCGCTGCCATGCTGGGCGGGCGCGACCATACGTCCACTCATATCGTTTCGGTGCCACGCACGTTTCTTTATCCCGGTCCGGACCTGCGCTTTCCGATTGCCGGGCAATTGTCCATGGGATCGACCGTAACGGTGACGGGCGCCGCCGAGACGCGCGGCACGCCCTATGCAGTGTTGTCTTCCGGCGAGGCGATCATCGCAGGCCATCTACGGCCAATCCGCGAAGCTGCTCCTGACTATGTTTCGGTGGCCGAGATGTTTCTCGGCACGCCCTATCTATGGGGCGGTGTTTCCGGCTTCGGCATCGATTGCTCCGGCCTGGTGCAACTGGCCATGCGCATGGCCGGCAAGGATGTGCTGCGCGATTCCGACATGCAGGCCGCCTCGATCGGCGAGCCGCTCGGGCCGGGCCCTGATTTTTCGGGGCTGCGACGTGGTGACCTGGTGTTCTGGAAAGGGCATGTCGCCATCATGACCGACGCCGAAACCATGATCCACGCCAACGGCCACACCATGCTTGTGTCGCGCGAAGGGCTGAAGGAAGCCATCGCCCGCATCGGCTATCTCTATGGCGGGCCTACAGGGTTCCGGCGCCCGTAAGGCTTTCTCGATCCCCTTTTGTTCCGAATCTGCTTGGCGATTGCCTGTCGCCGCGCTACCTCTGGCGCGTGACAGTTGAGCCCCGCCTCGCCGACCAGAATGCCGCAGTCGTCCTGCCCGAGCCATTCCTGAAATGGTTCGGCGAGAAAGGCTGGTCGCCACGCGCGCATCAGATAGAGCTCCTGGCGAAGGCCCAGGCCGGGCAATCGGTGCTGCTGATCGCGCCGACCGGCGCCGGCAAGACGCTGGCCGGCTTCCTGCCGTCGCTGACCGAACTGGCCGTCAGGCCAAGGCGAAAACCAGGCCAGGCGCGGCGCGGGATTCACACGCTGTACATCTCGCCGCTTAAGGCACTGGCCGTCGACATCGAGCGCAATCTCGCCAAGCCGGTCGAGGAGATCGGTCTGCCCGTCACCATCGAAACGCGCACCGGCGACACCCCCGCCCACAAGCGCCAGCGCCAGAAGCTTGCGCCGCCCGACATTCTGCTCACCACGCCGGAGCAACTGGCGCTGTTGATCGCGGCAGGCGACGCGAGACGCTTCTTCGAGGATCTGCGCTATGTCGTGCTCGACGAATTGCATTCGCTGGTGACGTCGAAACGCGGCCATCTTTTGGCGCTCGGCCTCGCGCGGTTGCGCAGCTTTGTCCCTGGCCTGCAGACGATCGGCCTGTCGGCGACGGTGGCCGAGCCGGACGAGTTGCGGCGCTGGCTTGTCAGCCAGAACCCACCGGGTGACATGGCGGAATTGATCACTGTGACGGGTGGTGCCAAGCCCGAAATCTCGATCCTCGATTCCGAGGAGCGCGTGCCGTGGGCAGGGCACTCGGCGCGCTACGCCACGCCGGAAATCTACCGCGAGATCAAGCGCCACAAGACGACCTTGCTGTTCGTCAACACACGCAGTCAGGCGGAGCTGCTGTTCCAGGAGTTGTGGCGCGTCAACGAGGACACGTTGCCGATCGCCCTGCATCATGGCTCGCTCGACGTCGCCCAGCGCCGGCGCGTCGAGAAGGCAATGGGCGAGAACGCGCTACGCGCCATCGTCGCCACATCGACGCTCGATCTCGGCATCGACTGGGGCGATGTCGATCTGGTCGTGCATGTCGGTGCTCCGAAGGGCGCCAGCCGGTTGGCACAGCGCATCGGCCGTGCCAACCACCGCATGGATGAGCCGTCCAAGGCGATTTTGATCCCCGCCAACCGTTTCGAGGTGCTGGAGTGCCGAGCCGCACTCGACGCCAATTATCTCGGCGCGCAGGATACGCCGCCACTGGTCAATGGCGGGCTCGACGTGCTGGCCCAGCATGTGCTCGGCTGCGCCTGCGGCGCACCGTTCCGCGCCGATGACCTGTACGAGGAGGTACGAACGGCGGCACCCTATGCCGGCCTCGATCGGCCGACCTTCGACCGTGTCATCGATTTCGTAGCCACCGGTGGCTATGCACTGAAGAACTATGAGCGCTATGCCCGCATCCGCCTTAACAAGGACGGGCTGTGGCGCGTCTCCAATCTGCGCGTCGCCCAGCAATACAGGCTCAATGTCGGCACCATCATCGAGGTGCCCGCCCTCAACGTGCGTTACGTCAAGGCCGGCAGCAAAGGGGCGGCGTCGCACGGTGGCCGCGTGCTCGGCAAGATCGAGGAGGCCTTCCTCGAAACGTTGACGCATGGCGATACTTTCATGTTCGCCGGCAAGGTGCTGCGTTTCGAGGGCATCCGCGAGAATGAGTGTTTCGTGTCGAACGCGCCCGGCAGCGACGCCAAGGTGCCATATTATGGCGGCGGCAAGTTCCCGCTCTCGACCTACCTCGCAGAGCAGGTCCGCATCATGCTGGACGATCCGCAGCGCTGGAAGAAGCTGCCGGAGCAGGTGGCCGACTGGCTGCGGTTCCAGTCGGACAAATCCATGCTGCCCAAGCGCGACGATCTGCTGATCGAGACCTTTCCGCGTGGCAATCGCCATTATCTGGTCGCCTATCCCTTTGAGGGCAGGCTGGCGCACCAGACGCTTGGCATGTTGCTCACCCGTCGCCTAGACAGGGCGGGCGTCAGGCCGCTCGGCTTTGTCGCCACTGATTATGCCTTGGCCATATGGTCGCTGGGCGACATGGGCGCGATGTTCAAAGCCAGGAAACCTTCACTGAGCGCGCTGTTCGACCAGGACATGCTGGGCGACGATCTCGAAGCCTGGCTGGCCGACAGCTGGCTTCTCAAGCGCACTTTCCGCAATTGCGCGCTGATCTCGGGCCTGATCGAAAAACGTCACCCCGGCCAGGAGAAGAGCGGCCGGCAGGTCACCGTGTCGACCGACCTGATCTACGATGTGCTGCGCAGCCATGAGCCGGACCACATCCTGCTTCAGGCGACGCGTGCCGATGCGGCGACCGGCCTGCTCGATGTCAGCAGACTTGCGGACATGCTCTCGCGCATCCAGGGTCGAATCATGCATAAGGCGCTCGAACAGATATCGCCGCTTGCCGTGCCGATCATGCTCGAGATCGGCAAGATGCCGGTGAACGGCGAGGCCGATGAAACTCTGCTTATGGATGCGGCGACACTGGTCGAAGAGGCGATGGGCCCCGGGATGGTCGATGAATGAATTTTCGCTGGCGCGCGCATCGCTGATCGCCGAGGCCGATCTCGTCGGCATCGCGGACGAGCGCGCGGTCTGCGATCCGCGCGGCGTGCTGTATTTCCCCGATCTCAAGCTGCTGACAGTTTCGGACCTGCATCTGGAGAAGGGGTCGTCCCTGGCACGGCGCGGCACGCTCATCCCGCCCTATGATACTGGCGCGACCCTGCTCAGGCTGCAGGCGGTCATATCGGATTACCAGCCGTCGGTCGTCATCAGCCTGGGGGACTCCTTCCACGATGGCGGCGGCGCCGCGCGCATGCATTCGAGCTTTCGCGAACGGCTGGAAGCGCAGATGGCAGGCCGTGACTGGTTCTGGGTCGCCGGCAATCACGACCCCGAAGCACCGGCGGATCTGCCTGGCGAGACCGTGCGGGAACTGGCCATAGGCTCGCTGCTGTTCCGGCATGAGCCATCGAAGGTGAGGATCGAGGGGGAAATATCGGGTCATCTGCACCCCTGCGCCCGCATCGTGCAACAAGGCCGCTCGGTGCGCAGGCGCTGCTTTGCCGGCGATGGCGGCCGCATGATCATGCCGGCTTTCGGCGCCTATACCGGTTCGCTCAACGTGCTCGACCGCGCCTATGCCGGGCTGTTTCGCCTGGAGTCGCTGATGGCCTACATGCTCGGCACCGAGCGCATCTTCGCCATCTCGCACTCGATGCTGCGGCCAGGCTGAGATCTATCGCCCATAATAGAGCATGACCGTGTGCTTCGCTTCGGCGAAGAACAGCCAGCGTTCGACCAGCATGCCGGCAAACTGGGCGATCGCGGCCAGCGCCGATAGCGCCGCCGCGAGCGGCCACGGCAAGGCGAAGGCGGCAAGCAGCAACAGGATCGGCAAACCGAAGGCCAGCGCCTGCGTGATCCGGCGCAGCTTGGCGCTGTGCTTGCGCGCGATGCGAAAGCCCATTTCCTTGAGCAGGTAGTTTTCTTCCGTATGCGGCCACTCCAGCGACTGCACCATGCCACCGGTCAGCCCCGTCGCGGTGTTGGCACTGGTCGGGATTTCAAGCCGGTCGTTGTGGCGCCAGGTCGCGAGCTTCCAGCCCCACCCAAGCAAGGTGAGCAGCACGGAAGCTGCAAGGAGAATAGTCGAGCCGAGCGCAAGACCTTGCAGCAGGGCATTCACAAGCACGCAGCCGCTCATCGCCGAGTAGATGAGATAGCCGGGCAAGGTATAGGGGCTGTGCCACTGGGCGATCGGTTTCAGCGAGGCATAGATCATGCCGGTCATGCAGACCGTGGCTATGGCGCCAACGGCGGCCAGGACGCCGGCGGCCGCCACCCAGCCATCGAGGCGGCTAAGGAAGACCCAGCCTACGCCGAACACGCCTGCGGGAATGAAGGTGGCGACCGAGGCAACGCCTTCGCGCGACAGCCATGAGCTGCGCCATTGCGAGAACGCCCGCCAGGCCCGTTCGGCCCTGCCGAGATGACCGGTCGATGACAACAGGCCGGCGGCGATCAGGCCGAGCGCCAGCCCCATGCCGACGAAGCCCGGCCAGAAATCGGGCGCGACGAAGCCGAGCGGGCCGAGCACGCCCAGCAGCGCGAGCAGCCCATAGCCGGCACCCGTGGCGGTGGTGAAGAAGACGACCGAAAAAGCTGGATTCATGGATGGTCAGCTCGAAAGCATGCGGTCGACCCAGCCAAGGAAACCGCCCTCGGCCCGTAGCGGCTCCAGCGCGGGAGCGATCACCGATGCGGCGCGTTGCGTGTGAGGGCGCGGGGGCAGGTATTTGTTGGTCGGGCGATAGCCGAGTTCGGGCATCAGGTCGACACCGCCGCGGTCCGCCACCAGTTGCGAAACGGGGGATTGGGGATCGCCGAGGTCGCCGAAATGCCGGGCGCTGGTGGGGCAGGCGGCGACGCAGGCCGGCACGCGGTCCCCCTCGGCCAGGTTGTCGTTATAGATGCGGTCGACGCAGAGCGTGCATTTCTTCATCACCCCGACATCGCCATCGAATTCGCGCGCGCCGTAAGGGCAGGCCCAGCTGCACAATTTGCAGCCGATGCACTTGTCCTCGTCGATCAGCACGATGCCGTCCGACGCGCGCTTGTAGGAGGCGCCGGTCGGGCAGACGGTGACGCAGGCCGGCGTCTCGCAATGCAGGCAGGAACGCGGGAAGTTGACCGTGCGCCCACCCATCTCGGTGATGTGCTCGTAACTGTGCACGCGGTTGAACCAGACCCCGTCGACATGGCCGCCATAGGGGTCGATGTCGGTCAGCGGCGCCATGTGGCCGCCGGTGTTCCATTCCTTGCAAGCGGTGACGCAGGCCTGGCAGCCGACACAGGTGTCGAGGTCGATGACGAGGCCAAGCTTCTTGCCGCCTGGACTTGGAAGACAGGTCATTCGGTTGCCTCTCTTGCCTGCCGAAACCCGGCGCCGAAAGTGAGCTTGTCGGGCGAGGGTTCGAAATGCGGCGGCTGTTGAAAACGCTCGAATTGCGGTTCGGTGAAGCCGGCCTCCTCCGCCGCGCATTTGACGATGCGCACGCGCAGATCGAACCACGCCGCCTGTCCCGTGACCGGATCGGAATTCGAATAATGCTTGCCCTGCGCGTCGGCCAAGGTCTGGTCTCCGATGATGTGGTTGAGCAGGAAGCCGCGATTGCTTTCGGCGGCATCGTCCTTCAGCCCCCAGCTGCCGCGTCGCTTGCCGATCGCGTTCCAGGTCCACACCGTGCTTTCGTTCACGCCGTCGACCAGCTTGATCTGCCCTTTCACCTTGCCGTTGATGCTTTCGATCCAGACCCAGTCGTCGTCGCCAAGGCCGAGCCCGGCGGCGGTTCGCTGATGCACAAACAGCCGGTTTTGGCTGGTGATCTGCCTGAGCCACGCGTTTTGCGAACCCCAGGAATGGTACATGTGCATCGGCCGCTGCGTCAGCGCGTGCAGCGGGTATTCTTCCTGGTCGACGGACGCTTCCTCGAACGGCATGTACCAGAACGGCAGCGGGTCCATGTAGGTCTCGACGCGCCTGCGTTCGCTTTCGGGCGGCACCACCCGGCCATGACCACGCGCGGCCAGCCGAAAACGCTGCATCGGTTCGGAATAGAGCTGGAAGACGATCGGCTCGGCCTTTGGGATGAAGCCCAGTTGCACCGCGAAGTCGAGATAGGAGCGGTTGGCCATCTTGTAGTAGCGCTGGTCCTCGGTGAAATCGTGGTGCCAGAACCCGCCATTGTCGATGTAGCGTTGCAACTGGTTGGGATTGACGTCGCCCTTGCCGATCGAGTTTTCGTCCTTGCCGCGCCAGCCTGCGAGCGGGCCGATGCCGGGCGTGCGTTCATGATTGACGATGTAGTCGGCATAGTCGCGGTACTTCGGCGAGCCTTCGTCATCGACGAAGCCGGGCAGGCCAAGCCGCGCGCCGAGGTCGATCAGCACCGACTGGAAGGGCCTGACGTCGCGGTCGGGCTCGACGACCGGATGGCGAATGGCGTCGCCCGGCCCGTCGGCATGGCTGATCGGCCGGTCGAGCAGGCTGATGCAGTCATGACGCTCGAGATAGGTGGTGTCGGGCAGGACCAGGTCCGCGAAAGGCACGGTCTCGGAATAGTAGGCATCGGAATAGATGATGAAGGGGATCTTGTAATTGCCCGCTTCATCATGGTCGGTGAGCATGGCCATGGTCTCGACGGTGTTCATCGAGGAATTCCAGGCCATGTTCGACATGTACATCATCAGCGTGTCGATCGGGTATGGATCACCGGCCCAGGCGTTGCGGATGACTGTGTGCATCAGCCCATGCGCCGCAAGCGGCGATTCCCAGGAATAGGCCTTGTCGATGCGCAGCGGCGTACCCGCTTCATCGACCAGCAGATCGTCGGGTCCACAGACGAAACCGAGCGGCATGCCGTCGAGCGGCGTCATCGGCCTGACATCCTTGCCGCAGGGCTTCGGGCCGGGCGGCGCCGACCTGGGATAGGGCGGCTTGAAGCGGAAGCCGCCCGGCACGTCCACCGTGCCCAGCAGAACCTGCAGCAGGTGGATGGCGCGACAGGTGTGAAAGCCGTTGGAATGGGCCGAGATGCCGCGCATGGCATGCATCGAAACCGGCCGTCCCTTTATCGTCTGATGCCGGCGCCCGGCCCAATCGGTCCATGCCACCGGCAGTTCGATCGCCTGCTCGAAGGCGACATGGGCCAGTTCGGCGGCGATCCGGCGGATCGTTCCGGCCGAGATGCCGCAACGCTCCGCGACCGCATCGGGCGAATAGCTGACGTCCATGTAGCGGTCTGCGATCAGCCGGAACACGGGAAGGCACCTGCGCCCGTCGACCGTGACGCTGCCGGTCAGTGCCGGTTTGGTGTCGGCATCGGTGGCGTTCACCGGGCGCTTCGCCACTCTGTCCCATGCCAGCGGATTGCCGTCGCTGTCGCGCATGAACAGCCCGTCATCGGCCGCGCCCGGCTCCTGGATAACCAGGACATGCGCGTTGGTGTAGCGGAGCAGATAATCGAGATCGACGCGGCCGGCTTTCAAGAGTTCGTGGATCAGCGCGAACACGAACAGGCCGTCGGTGCCGGGCCGGATGCCGATCCAGTCGTCGGCGATCGCATTGTAGCCGGTCCGGCACGGATTGATCGATACCACCTTGGCGCCGCGCGCCTTGAGCTTGCCCAGTCCGATCTTGATCGGATTGGAATCATGGTCCTCGGCAACGCCGAACAGCATGAAGTATTTCGTGTTGTCCCAATCGGGCTCGCCGAACTCCCAGAACGAGCCGCCGATCGTGTAGAGCCCGCCCGCCGCCATGTTCACCGAACAGAAGCCGCCATGAGCGGCGAAGTTCGGCGTGCCGAACTGGCTCGCCCACCAGCCCGTCAAGGACTGCGACTGGTCGCGCCCGGTAAAGAAGGCGAGTTTCTTAGGATCGGTCCGGCGGATATTCGAGAGCCGCTCGGTAGCGATCGAGAAGGCCTCCTCCCACTCGATCTCGCGGAACTCACCCGAGCCGCGCGGCCCGGTGCGCAGCAATGGCTTCTTCAGCCTGGCCGGGCTGTAGTGCTGCATGATGCCGGAGCTGCCCTTGCCGCAGATCACGCCGCGATTGACCGGATGATCCTTGTTGCCGTTGATGTAGCGGACCTTGCCGTCCTTGATGTGCACGTCGATGCCGCAGCGGCAGGCGCACATGTAGCAGGTCGTCTTGGCGATGCTGTCGGAAACATCAGGCGAGGTGTCGACACCGTCGCCTTCATCGGGCGCCCGCGTGTCGGCAAGCGGGCGTTGCGAGGGGGCTGAATTGGCGCCGCGCGGCGGTCCTTGCATCATGATCCCGTGGTGCTCGCGCGGCCAGCGGATTTGGCCCGCGTCTTCGGCCCGGGGCCGCGCATATAATGTTCTTCGGGATGGTGGCGATCACCGGCCAGCCGTCGCCTTATACCGCGGCTCCAATGCGCAAGCAGGGATCTGAACCGCCCAATCATTTTGCTCTTTGCGACCTGCAGGCTAATTTTTTCTAACTTCTGACGAAAAAGTAGAATAAAGCTATCGATCCGTCTAATCAGTTGTTCTTGTAAATTCGATCGATATTGGTTCTTAATACAGGCATGACACTGGATCAGTTGCGCATTTTCGTCGCCGTCGCAGAGCGCGGCCACATGACCAAGGCGGCGGAGCTCCTGGGCATTTCCCAGTCGGCCGCGTCGGCGGCCATTCGCGCTCTGGAAGAGCAGCATGGTGTCCATCTGTTCAACCGCGTCGGCCGCAACATCGAGCTGGCTCAGACCGGCCATCGGTTCCTGCCGGAGGCCAAGGCCGTGCTGGAGCGGGCCGCCGCCGCGCGCGATGTCCTGGAACATGTTTCGCATACGGTCGCCGGCAGCCTCTCCATCGCCGCCAGCCTGACCATCGCCAGCTACTGGCTGCCGCGCCGGCTGGCCACTTTCCACGAGGCCTACCCGGCGGTCAGGCTTAGCGTCACTATCGGCAACACAAGTCAGGTCGAGGCCAGCGTGCTGGATGGAACCGCCGATCTCGGCCTGGTCGAAGGGCGCACCGAGTCCGACTTATTGCGCCGCGTCAAGGTCGATACCGACCGGTTGATGCTGGTCGTTGCCAGCTCCCATCCAGAGATCGCCGAAACCGCGCCGGGCCGCCCCGACATCACCGGCCTGCGCTGGATAATCCGCGAGGGCGGCTCCGGCACGCGTGAGGTGCTGGAGGATCTGGCGCGCCGCGAGGGCATTTCGCTTGCCGACCTCAGGATATTCCTGGTGTTGCCCAGCAACGAGGCGGTTCGCCAAGCTGTCGAGGCGGGTGCCGGCGCGACCATCATTTCGGAGCTGGTCGTCGGGCGCGCGGTCGCCGAGGGGAGCCTGAGAGCCGTGCCGATCGAATTGCCGAAGCGCGACTTCGCCATGATTACCCATCGCGACCGTCAGGCAAGCCTGGCCCAGATGGCGCTGAAGGCGCATCTGGCCGCGGAGGCGAACGGGACTACGTAGGGGTAGGTTCAGCCGAACTTCCGCTGCGCATCGAGCGCCAGGCCGAGTCCGACCGATCCGAACATATCGCCTTCTATGACGGAAGCCCGCGGCACCAGCGACAGGATTTCCCGCCTTGCCAGCGGGATCGCCGTCGATCCGCCGGTCAGGAACACCGCGGTGATGTCGGAGGGCTTGACCCCGGCGTCGCGGATGGTCTGCGCCACCGTTTCGGTAACCCGCTCAATGTCCCGAGCGATCGTGGCCTCCAGCCCGTCGCGCGTGATCCCGGCGGCGAACGCCGCGCCCGGCAGCTTCACCGCCACGTCCGCCGATGACATGTCGGTCAGCTCTATCTTGGCTTTCTCGACCAGCGCCGCCAGCGCGTGCCCGTAGCGGTGCTCGACGACATGGATGAAGCGGTCGACCAGGTCGGCGCGCGCGGCCTCGTAGCGGATCTGGCGCAGATGCGTCATCGCCTTGGCGGTGTAGACCAGATTGATGCGCTGCCATGTGGCGAGATCGATGAAGTAGCTGGCCGGCAGATTGCGCTTGCCGTCCTTGGTCGCGGAGAGGTAGCCGAGCTGTGGCATGACATGGGCGATGCTCAGCAGCCGGTCGAAATCAGTGCCGCCGATATGGATGCCGCGGCTGGCCAGGATGTCGTCCTTGCGATCGGTCGATCGCGCGCGCTCCGGCGAGACCCGCACGATGGAGAAGTCGGACGTGCCGCCGCCCATGTCGATGATCAGCGCCAGTTCCTCGCGTGTCACCTTCTGCTCGTAATCGAGCGCCGCCGCGATCGGCTCGAACTGGAAAGCGATATGCTTGAAGCCTTGGGCACGGGCAGCCTTCTCGAGTTCGCCTTGCGCCTCCGCGTCGGCTTGCGCGTCGTCATCGACGAACTGCACCGGGCGGCCGAGCACCACGCTCTCCACCACGCCGCCGGCGTCCTCTTCCAGCCGCGTCCTCAGATGACCGATGAACAGGCCGATAATGTCGATGAAGCCGATCTGGCGTGCCTTGATCCGCGTCTTCTCGTGGGCGAGCGAACTGCCGAGCACGCTCTTCAACGAGCGCATCAGGCGGCCTTCGATGCTGTCGGTATAGTCCCCGATAGCGCGGCGGCCAAAATAGGTATGGCCATCCTCGAAATTGAAGAATACGGCACTTGGCAAAGTGGGCTGCCCGCCCTCCAGCGGGACCAGCCCCGCCTTGCCGTTCCGGATGACGCCTACCGTGGAATTGGACGTGCCGAAGTCGATGCCGCCGAATGCCTGATGCATCGCAGCCTCCTGTCATTGTTTCGTGGCGGCAAAACAGCGGCGACGCGTCGCGCTGTCATCGGGATGGCCGGACCGCTCCTGGCGAACGGTATGTGCTTGTTTGCCCCTGGGTTGGGAGGCGGCGGTTTATCGCATGGCGGCGAAAAGGGGAACCCCTCTTTTCCCGCGGCATCAATCCTTGCGGAACACCAGCCGGCCGAGCCAGCCAGTCACCATGGCCAACGATACGGCGAACACGCCGTAGAGGAACGAATAGTCGTGGGCGACGCGGAAGATCGATTGTTCGAAGCCCGATTTGCGGATTTCGAGCTGCGCCGAACTCTCCTTGACGAATAGGCCGCTCTTGAACAGGAATGCGCGCGCCTTGTGCGTGCCGACCGAGACATCAGGCGCCAGCCTGACGGTAGCGCGAAACAGGTTCTGCGACAGGAATTGCACGCCGCCGACATTCTCGCTGTAGAGGCCGGCGGCGGCCTTGCGTTCGCGCAGTGCGGCCGTGAATTCCTCGATCGTCGCCGGGCTGTCTCCGGCTTCGGCGGGCTGCATATAGAGGTTGGAGGCGCCGAGCGACAGCTGCTTGTAGCTGTTGGGTTCGGTGATGTCCTGCAGCGGCCGCGTCGTCGCGACCGAATAGGACACCGGCACGTTCTCGAAGGTCTCGGAATCCAAATTGACCCAGACGCCCAGCACCCGGTCCTTGCGGCGCACGACCACCGGTTTCGGCGGCCCTTCGAGCACGACGATGACGTCGTAACGGCCCTGGCGTGCGACCAGCGGGTCGGGATTTTCCAGCGAACCGAAGATGGTCAGGTCGGCGCCGGAAAAACCGGCGGTGATTGACACCGCGTCGGTGGAAAGGCCGATCTGGATGCCTTCCGTCAGCGGCGTCTGCGCCTTCGCCGGCGCGGCGGCGATCAGGGACAGGAGAGCGACGGCTGCGAGCGCTTTCAGGCCATTCATCAGTTGAGGCCCAGGCCGGACAGCGAATAAAGGTTGGGCGGCGTGACGAACAGATCGGTGGCAAGCCGGATCGCCACCGCCAGCACCAGCAGCGCCAGGAGCGCCCTCAATTGCTCGCCGCGCAGCCGCTGGCCGGCCTTGGCGCCATATTGCGCCCCAGCCACGCCGCCGGCCATTAACAGGAATGCCAGCATCACATCGACGGTCTGGTTTGTGGTGGCGTGAACCAGCGTCGTATAGGCGGAGGTGAAGATGATCTGGAACAGCGAGGTGCCGATGACGACATTGGTCGGCACTTTCAAGAGATAGATCAGCGCCGGCACCATGATGAAGCCGCCGCCGACACCCATGATCGACGACAGGAAGCCGATGCCGGCGCCAAGCCCGAGCACCGGAATGACGCTGACGAACAGTTTCGACGCGCGGAAGCGCATCTTCAGCGGCAGGCGGTGGATCCAGTTGTGCTGGCCGGATTTCTTCAGCACCGGTGCCGCGCCGCTGCGCGTGGCGCGCAGGGCGTTGATGCTCTCGACCAGCATCAGCCCGCCGACGGTGCCGAGCAGCACGACGTAGAGCAGCGAGATGAACAGGTCGAGCTGGCCGAGCCTGCGCAGGAAGCCGAACACATAGATGCCGCCGGTTGAGCCGACGACGCCGCCGGCCAGAAGCACGCTGCCGAGCTTGAAGTCGAGCGTCCCTCGCTTCATGTGCGACAACACGCCGGAGACGGAAGAAGCAATAACCTGGTTGGCGCCGGTGGCGACCGCGATCGCCGGCGGGATGTTGTAGAAGATCAAGAGCGGCGTGATCAGGAAGCCGCCGCCCACCCCGAACATGCCCGACAGGAAGCCCACCGCGGCGCCCATGGCCAGCAGCACGAAGACGTTGACGGAAATTTCCGCGATCGGGAGATAGATGCCCACCCGTCTGTCTCGATCAGTTTGCCTGTCGGCGAATAAAGCCGCTGCGGGCACTATCGCATCGAAAAGCCAATTTTCTCTTGCGCCGACGCGGCAGCGGGACCAAACCCCGTCACCGCGCCGAAACAAAAAACAACTCAATCAGTTAACAGGCAAATGTAAGGCAAGGGCGTCGTGGAAACGACGCTTCTGCCGTTATTTGCGCGCCAGCAATGCCTTGACCAGCTTCTCGTCGACCGCGCCCGTCGCTGGCAGCTTGTTGTCGGTCTGGAAAGCGATGATCGCGTTCTTGGTCTTCCCGCCCATCACGCCGTCGGCGCCCCCGGCGTCATAGCCGTTCTTGTTGAGGATGAGCTGGATGTTCTTGACCGCCTTCTTCATGTCGATGCCGGCCGTCGTCTGCGGCGTGCCTTCCTGCCAGGATTCGGGAATGTCCACCGAATTGGCCGCCGCGTTGAGCGGCTTGGCCTTCCACAATTCGGTCGCCGCGCGCGCGCGCTCGAGCTGCTCGGGCCGCAGCGCGTTGGCGATCTCGTCGCGCTTGGCCGCGGCATCCTTGTCGCCGGTCTTGGCGACGAGCGCGAACCATTTGTAGGATTCCTCCAGGTTCTGCTTCATGCCGACGCCCTTGGCGGCGAGGATGCCAAGATTGAACTGGCTGTCCTTGACGCCGAGGTCGGCGGCCGCCTGGAACCAATGCGCGGCCGATTCATTGTCGGTTGCGCCGTCGGCGGCCATGGCGAACAGCACCGCCAGATTGTGCATGGCGCTGGCGTTGCCCTGCGCGGCGGCGAGTTGGTACCAGGTCTTCGACTTCTTGATGTCGCGCGCGACGCCGATGCCCTTCTCGTAGAAATTGCCGATGCGGTATTCAGCCGGCGCGAAGCCGAGTTCCGCCGATTTCTCGTACCATTTGGCGGCAGCCGGCATGTCTTCCTTGACGCCGCGCGACTCGGCGTAGCGCGAGCCGACCTCGAACAGCGCCTTGGCGTCGCCACCGGCGGCGGCGTCACGCAAGGCGACCGGGCCGGCATCGGCCGGAATGTCGAACTTGATCGCGGCTGTCGCCGCCGGCTTGTCCATGGGCGCAACGGCGCCAGTCGTGTCGTTGGTCGTCGCCTCGGTCGCCACTGGCGCGGCAGGGGCCGCTTGGAGATCGGCATCCGTCGCCTGCGTAGCGCCGGCGGCTGGTGCCGGATCCGTCATGGCTGGGGCAGCGGTCATCGGAGCAACCGGCGCGGCCGAAGCCATCGCGTCGGGGGCGCTCGGGCCGGAAGCCATGGCCGACGTGACCGGCGAAGCGGGCTCGGCCGTGGGCGCTGTGTCCGGCATCGCGTCCGTATCAGACGGCATGGCCACGACGGTCCGCGCCGCCATATCGTCCTTGCGGGCGGGCGCGGATTGTTCGGCCTGCCTGGCCGGACGGGCCGGCGCGCTGTTCATCGTCGTCGGCTGAACTTCGGTCTTCGGCTGGCTGGCGGTATCGAGAGATGCCGTCTGAACCGGCTGCGGGGCGACGATCGGGGATGCGTCGTTGCTTGCCACCTGGGCGGGATCCGAAAGGAACGCCTTGCCGAGCTGCAGGCCGGCAAGCGCCAGCATGATCGCTGCCGCCGCCATCAGGATCGGCTTGCGCCGCGCCTTGAGCAGGTCGCCTATCCTGAGCGCCTTGACCGGGCCTTTCATCGTCGACTGGCGCTTCAGGGCGTCGGCCTCGGCCGCGGCCGCCTGCGCCGCGCGCCGGGCGGCGGCGATGAAATCCGATTTCGCCGCGTCGCTGTCGCCGAGCTTTGCCGGTTGTCCGCGCTCGTCGCGCACGCGCTTCATGATGGCATTGAGGTCAGGCGCGCCGGAGCCGGGCTCCAGCGGGCGGTTGGCCACTTTCGGGTCGAGCGGCTCGTCGAGATCGACACTCGGGATGTCGGCGCTCGGCGCCGAGCCGGCCAGCGGCGGAACATCCGCCGCCTTCTTGCCCTTGAAGGCCCGCGCCAGTCCGCCGAACATCGATTTGCGGCCTGCCGGCTGGTCCTTTCCGGCGGTGGTGTCGGAACCGAGTGCGGCCATCGCGGCGGCGGCGGCGGCTTCCGCCGGCGAGCGCGTGCCCGGCCGGGGGGACAAGCCCGTTCCAACGTGCAGTGCGGGCTCGGCGGGCTCGGTGCGCACTATGGCCGCGGCACGCGCGTCCAGATCGGCCATGTCGCCAGTCAGCGGCAGCTCGTCCATGGTCATGGATGGTGCGTTCACGGCCATCTTGGGCCGCTGCAAGCCACGCCAGCCACTGGGTTCGATCGAGGCCGCGTCCAGGAGCTCGCTTACCGCCTCGGACGGGTCGCTGGTTTCCAGCGAGCCCAGCCTGTCGACGATCTTGAGCAGTGTGTCGTGAATGGCCTCGAAGGTCCGCGAATTGCGCTCGTCGGAACGCCGCGTCAGCGTCTCCAGGGTCTTCAGATCCTGGGCGAGGCCGGATACCGCGGCCGTATTGGTGCTCGTTCCGGCCAGCGAGCGCACCGCGTTCTCGGCCGCCTCACGTGCCGCGCCGAGGATGGAATCGCGGGTCCCGGCCAGCGCTTTTTCGATTTCGTCGAGGCGTGGGCTGATGTCCTCGAAGTCCGGCAGCGGCGTGCTGGGCTTGGAAAGATGCGCCGACAGGCCGGCTACCTGCGCCTCCAGGCTGCGGATCAGCGCCGGATCGATGCCGGCCACCTGGGCCGCCGAAGCGTCCAGCCGGCTTGAAATATCTTCGAGCCGGCTTTCCAGGCCCCGGATCGCCGCCTCGCCGGCGGGATCGGGAGCGCGTGTCTCCATGCGCTTGGCCAGTGCGGTGAAGCGAGCGTCGATGGCGTCCATGATGCCGGCACTGTCGACCTGCGGCATGCTGCGCTGGTCCAGCCGGTCGGCAACCTCGTCCAGCCGGCGCTCGAGATCGCGAAACAGCATGTTGCCCTGCTCGATGGCGTCGCCCTGGCGCCGCTCCATCATGCCCGACAGCACGTCGAAGCGCTGCTCCAGCCCGTGGAAGATGTAGTCGGCGTCGGGCATGGCCGGCGCCTGATCGATCTTGTCCGCGATCAGCGCGATCTGCTTGGCGAGCCGTTCCATCGCCTGCTCGGGCAGGTTGGCGCGGCCGGCGAGGTCGTCGACCCGGCTCGACAGCGTGTTCAGCCGGTCGATCACGACATTTGCGGGACGGTCCTGCGCCACTTCCTCGATCTGCTGGGCGAGCGAGTCGATCCGCTTCTCGATGCGCTCGAAGGCTTCGTGGTCGACTGAATTCGCCTGTGCGGCGACTGTCGAGGCGACGATGGCGCGGGAAATCTCGTCCAGCCGCTCGTCGATCATGGCCAGCGTGCCGCCGCCGCGATTGTCCTGCTGGCTGGCGAAATGGTCGACCGCCCCGGCCAGCGTGCGGACCTTCTCCTCCAGCGAACGCAGGGACAGCGATTCCGGCAGGTTGTTGACGGCGTTGCTGATTTGCTCCAGCCGGTCGGTCAAGGCGGCAAGGGCGGGGTCGTCGGAGCGTTTGCGCTGGTCGGCGTCGACGCGGTCCTCGAAGGCCGTCCAGCGGCGATCGAACTCGTCCCAGCGACGGTCGACCTTCTGCACGCTCTCCTCGCGCGCCAGCGTGTCGAGCGCGGCCTTGACCTGTTCGAGTTCCAGTCGCAGCAGGTTGACGCTCCTGTCGTCGCTCTTCTCCGACAGCGATTTGATGGCGCCGGAGAGCCGCTCGAATTCCACGCCGAGTTCGGCGCTGCCCTTGCCCGATGTCCCGGACTTGGCGTTCGACTGGAAGGCGCGGTCGATGTCCTTGCGCAGCGCGTCGAATTCGCGCTGCAGCCCTGAAGTCACCTGGTGGCGCAGTTCCTCGCGCATGCCGCGCAGTTCGCTGGCGATCTTGCCGACCATGGCGACGCTGTCTTCCTGGCCGCGCACGCGGTCGATGTCACGCGCGATCGCCTGATAATTCTGGTCGAAGGGTGCAGGGGAGGGCGCCGGGTTGTGCGCACGCGGTGCCGGCTGCGGATCCTCGTACCAGCGCTGCTGGGCCGTCGGCTGCGCAGCGGGATAGCGCGGGTCGGAGGCGGGGTAACGCGGTTCGGCGCCATATTGGCGAGGAGCGGGTCGTGCCGTCGCGTCCTCGCGCGTCTGACCCAGGCGCTGTTCCAGCGTCTCCAGGGAGCGGTTCAGCTGCTCGAGCGTGGTCTGCGGCTTGCGCTGCCTGCCAGCATTGAGTGTATCGAGGTAGGACCGCTTGCTGTTCATCGGTGCGTCCGTCTTTCAGATTGGCCGGCTTGCGGCCAGCTCCCCAAGTCCCTGCCGGAACGAGGCGACCGCGCTTCGATGCCACGGTGGAAGACAAGCTTCCCGGGTTTCCCCGCGCTCCGAAAAACCGTGAAAATTCGATACAGGATAACCACGGGTAGCCGACACGCGCACATTTCGCCCAACGTGGTAAACAACGCGTTAACCAAGCTTAAGAAGTTGCAAGGAAGTTGGCTGACGTGACTTCCGGTGCGGCATAAAGCACCGTTCTCAGAACGCCCTTGCGTCATGAGACGGCTACCGGTATAGAATTGACGTAAACGTAAATGGCGTATCAACTGCGCTGTTTTCGATTTGTTTGTCGAAACCACGGCCGGAAGCACGCCCCCGCTTCCAGTCAGGCGACGCATGGTCCGGGACCGCGACGCCACCAGACGGGGAAGCCAGTGACCATGAAGCTTATCTCGGCCGGCGAGACCGCGGCCAACACCAATAATGCAACCGTTGAAGCCGGCGAGGATCTCTCCCGCATCGGCGAGATGGCCAAGAAGTACGGCGTGACGCTGCGCACGCTCCGTTTCTATGAAGACAAGGGCCTGCTCAACCCCCAGCGCGACGGTTCGACCCGTCTCTATACGCGCCGCGACAAGGCCAGGCTGAAGCTGATCCTGCTCGGCCGCAAGGTTGGGTTCTCGTTGCGCGACGTCAAGCAGATGATGGACCTCTACGATCCGACCGGTTCCAACACCAAGCAGTTGCGGCTGGCGCTGGACAAGTCGGAAAAGCAGCTCGCTCGCCTGCAGAAGCAGCGGGCGCTGATCGACGACGCCATCAATGAGCTCGGCGGCTCGATGTCGGCGGTGCGTCAGATGCTGGCCGAGCGTTCGGCGCCGCAAGCGAGCGTCGCGAGCTAAGCCGCCCTCCGATACTGTCGGACCCTTCGCCATAAAGCCGCGTGGCCATGCCGCGCGGCTTTTCGCTGTCTGGCCTGCCTGCTTCGCGCTGGCTTGCACATTGCCGTGACGTTTGGCCGATTGCGCCAGTGGTGGCGGAAATCTTGCCGCAATGGCAAATATTGACGTTTACGCAAACGTCAATATTTGCTATTGCGGCTTCGACATTGGCCCGCTTGCCGCGCACGGCTTGATTACGGGTCAATCCGCATGGTGGAGGAAAAGCATGCCGATCTACAGGGCCCCGGTCCAGGACACGCTGTTCGTGCTCAACGAGGTGCTTGGCTATCAGCGCTATTCGAACCTTCCCGGATTCGCCGACGCAACGCCTGACGTGCTGGAGGCAATTCTCGCCGAAGGGGCCAAGCTCGCCGAGAACGTCATGCATCCGCTCAACCGTGTCGGCGACATGGAGGGCTGCGTGCGCCATGACGACGGCTCGGTGACCACGCCCAGGGGCTTCAAGGAAGCCTTCGACCAGTATCGCGAAGGCGGCTGGATGGGCCTGGCGGCGCCCGTCGAGTTCGGCGGCCAGGGCCTGCCCTATGCCGTGCACACGGCGGTGGCTGAATACATGGTGTCGGCCAACATGTCGCTGATGATGTATCCGGGCCTGACCCAGGGCGCGATCGCCGCCATCATCACCCACGGCACCGACGAGCAGAAGGCGACCTGGCTGCCCAGGATGGTCGAGGGCAGCTGGACCGGCACCATGAACCTGACGGAGCCGCATTGCGGCACCGATCTTGGCCTGCTGCGCACCAAGGCGGTGCCGAACGGCGATGGCACCTACAAGATTTCAGGCCAGAAAATCTTCATCTCGGCCGGCGAGCACGACATGTCGGACAACATCGTCCATCTGGTGCTGGCCCGCATCGAAGGCGCGCCGGAGGGCGTCAAGGGCATTTCGCTGTTCATCGTGCCCAAGCTGAAGCTCGACGCCTCGGGCAATCCGGGGACGAGAAACACCGTCTCCTGC
Organism: Mesorhizobium sp. CO1-1-11; assembly: GCF_020164995.1. Lineage (NCBI taxonomy): Bacteria > Pseudomonadati > Pseudomonadota > Alphaproteobacteria > Hyphomicrobiales > Phyllobacteriaceae > Mesorhizobium > Mesorhizobium sp. CO1-1-11. The sequence continues at coordinate 26,780 of NZ_JAIUHE010000011.1, read as the reverse complement.
GGCTCGATCGAGGAGAAGATGGGCATCCACGGCAACTCGACCTGCGTCATGAATTATGACGAGGCCGAAGGCACGCTGCTGGGCGAGGCCAATGGCGGCCTCAAGGCGATGTTCACGATGATGAACGAGGCCCGCCTCGGCGTCGGCCTGCAGGGCCTGTCGCTGTCGGAGATCGCCTACCAGAATGCCGCCGCCTATGCCAAGGACCGGTTGCAGGGTCGCTCGCTGTCGGGCCCGAAGGCGCCGGACAAGAAGGCCGACCCGATCATCGTTCATCCCGACATCCGCCGCTCGCTGATGACCATGAAGGCGTTCAACGAGGCCGGCCGTGCACTGGCGCTGTGGACCGCGATCAAGTCCGATATCGCGCACCGCTCCGCCGACGACAAGGATCGCCAGGCGGCCGACGATTACACCGGCCTGATGACGCCGGTGGTCAAGGGCGTGCTGACCGACAAGGGTTTTGATCACGCCGTCATGGCGCAGCAGGTGTTCGGCGGCCACGGCTACATCGAAGAGCATGGCATGAGCCAGTTCGTGCGCGATGCCCGCATCGCCATGATCTATGAAGGCGCCAACGGCATTCAGGCGCTCGACCTCGTCGGCCGCAAGCTCGGCTTGAACGGCGGCCGAGCCATCCAGGCCTTCTTCAAGGAGGTCGGCGAGTTCTGCGAGGAAAACCGCGCGCACGAAAAGATGGCGCCCTTCACCAAGGGGTTGAAGAAAGGCCTCAACGATTTGCAGGCGGCGACCATGTGGCTGCTGCAGAATGGCATGGCCAAGCCCGATAATGCCGGTGCGGCCTCGACCGACTACATGCATCTCTTCGGCCTCGTCGCGCTGGGCTACATGTGGGCGCAGATGGCCAAGGCGGCACAGGGCAAGACTGATGCCAACGGCTCCCAGTCTTTCTACGAGAACAAGGTCGTGACCGCGCGCTTCTTCATGGAGCGGATCATGCCGGAGACCTCGGCGCACCTCGCCCGTATTTCGAGTGGTGCCGATACGCTGATGGCCCTGTCGGCGGAAGCGTTCTAAACTCCGTCTCGCTAGCCTTTCTGTCTGTCGATACGCGGAGGAAATCGTGGCGACAAATCCCGCCGAAGTGCTCTCTTTGCCGAAACCAGCCTGGGCGGCCGACGAGGTCGGCATGCTCTACGACATGGCTAGCCGCTTCATGTCGGAGGAGATCGCACCGCGCTACGACGAGTTCGAGAAGAACGAGATGGTCGACCGCGAAAGCTGGTTGAAGGCTGGTTCCGCCGGCCTGCTCTGCGCGTCCATGCCGGAGGAATATGGCGGCTCCGGCGGCACCTTCGCGCATGAGAGCGCCATCATCGAGGCGATCGGCCATGTCGGCGTCGACGGTTTCGGCATCGGCCTGCACAATTCGATCGTCGCCCCCTACATCCTCCATTACGGTTCGGAAGAGCAGAAGAAGAAATGGTTGCCCAGGCTCGCCACCGGCGAACTGATCGGCGCCATTGCCATGACCGAGCCCGGCGCCGGTTCCGACCTGCAGGGTGTCAAGACCCGTGCCGAGAAGGACGGCAACCAGTACAAGATCAACGGCTCCAAAACCTTCATCACCAACGGCCAGCTGGCGAACTTCATCATCGTCGTCACCAAGACCGATCCGGAGAAGGGCGCCAAGGGCACCTCGCTGATGGTCATCGAGACCGACGAGGTCGAGGGGTTCGAACGCGGCCGCAACCTCGACAAGATCGGGCTGAAGGCCAACGACACGTCGGAGCTGTTCTTCAACGACGTGCGTGTACCGACCTCCAATCTGCTCGGCCATGAAGAGGGACAGGGCTTCGTCCAGCTGATGCAGCAATTGCCTCAGGAGCGGCTGCAGATCGGCACCGGGGCGATCGCCATGATCGAACGGGCGCTGGCGCTGACCATCGACTACGTCAAGGGGCGCAAGGCCTTCGGCAAGGCGATCATCGATTTCCAGAACACACAATTCAAACTGGCGGAGCTGAAGACCGAGGCCACCATCGGCCGCGTCTTCTACAATGACTGCGTCACCCGCCACATCAATGGCGGCCTCGATCCGGTGACCGCTTCGATGGCCAAGTACTGGCTCTCCGACCTCCAGGGCAAAGTCGTCGACGAATGCCTTCAATTGCATGGCGGCTATGGCTACATGAATGAATATCCGATCGCCCGCATGTTCCGCGACGCTCGCGTCCAGCGCATCTATGGCGGCACCAACGAGATCATGAAATTGCTGATCGGACGCTCGCTCTGAGCAGCTTTTCAGCGAACCCCAGGGAGCATGAAAAATGACCGAAGCTTATGTCTATGACGCCGTGCGCACGCCGCGCGGCAAGGGCAAGAAGGACGGATCGCTGCACGAAGTGCCGGCGGTACGGCTCGCCGCCAGGACGCTCGAGGCCCTGCGCGATCGCAACGGGCTGGACACTGCAAACGTCGACGACATCATCTTCGGCTGCGTCGACCCGGTCGGCGAGGCGGGTTCCGTCATTCCACGCGCCGCCGCCTTCGAGGCCGGCTACGACACCAAGGCACCCGGCATGCAGATCTCGCGCTTCTGCGCCTCCGGCTTGGACGCCATCAATTTCGGCGCCGCCAAGATCGCGCAAGGCGCCGATGAAATCGTCATCGCCGGCGGCGTCGAATCCATGTCGCGCGTCGGCATGGGCATGTCCGGTGGCGCCTGGTTCATGGATCCTTCGGTCGGCCTGCCCGGCTGGTTCGTGCCGCAAGGCATTTCGGCCGACCTGATCGCCACCAAATACGGCTTCTCGCGCGACGACGTCGACGCTTACGCGGTCGAGAGCCAGAAGCGCGCCGCAAGATCCTGGGCTGATGGCCGCTTCAAGAACTCGGTCATCCCGATCAAGGACCAGAATGGTCTCACCATTCTCGATCATGACGAGCATATGCGGCCGTCGACCGACATGCAGTCGCTCGCCTCGCTCAACCCGTCCTTCGTCATGCCTGGCGAAATGGGCGGCTTCGACGCGGTGGCGGTGCAGAAGCATCCGGAGGTCGAGGAGGTCAACCACGTCCACCACGCCGGCAACTCGTCCGGCATCGTCGATGGCGCGGCCGCCGTGCTGCTCGGCTCGAAGAAGGCCGGCAAGGCGATGGGTCTCAAGCCGCGCGCGCGCATCCGCACCTTCGCCAACATCGGCTCCGAGCCGGTGTTGATGCTGACCGGCCCGGTCGACGTCACCGAGAAACTGTTGAAGCGCGCCAAGATGAAGCTGTCGGACATCGACCTGTTCGAGCTCAACGAGGCCTTCGCCTCGGTGGTGCTGCGCTACATGCAGGCTTTCGAAATTCCGCACGACAAGATCAACGTCAATGGCGGCGCCATCGCCATGGGTCACCCGCTCGGCGCCACCGGCGCGATGATCCTCGGCACCGTGTTGGACGAACTCGAGCGGCGCGACCTCAACACCGCGCTGGTGACGCTCTGTATCGGCGCCGGCATGGGCACTGCAACCATCATCGAACGCGTCTGACGGGGAGAGAACGATGAGCTACACCAATTTCACCCTCGACATCGACGCCGATGGCATCGCCTTGGTCACCTGGAACAGCCCGGACCGCTCGATGAACGTCTTCACCGAAGAGGTGATGCGCGAGCTGAACGATATCGTGGACAAGGTGGCCGGCGACGCCGCCATCAAGGGCGCGGTGATCACCTCCGGCAAGGACACCTTCTCCGGCGGTGCCGACATCACCCTGTTGCAGAGGATGCTGACCACCTTCGCCACCGACAAGGTCAAGGATGTCGAAAAGGCGACCAAGGCGCTGTTCGACAATGCCGGCATCATGACCGGCCTGTTCCGCAAGCTGGAAACTTGCGGCAAGCCATGGGTCTCGGCGATCAACGGCACCTGCATGGGCGGCGCCTTCGAAATGTCGCTCGCTTGCCATGGCCGCGTCGCGGCCGATTCCGACAAGGTCAGGATGGCACTCCCCGAGGTGAAGATCGGCATCTTCCCCGGTGCCGGCGGCACCCAGCGTGTGCCGCGGCTGACCGACCAGCAGCAGGCGCTGCAAATGCTGACCTCCGGCCAGACCCTGTCGCCGCAGAAGGCGAAGGCGATGGGCCTGATCCATGAGATCGCCGAACCGGCCAAGCTGGTCGAGATCGGCAAGGCGATGATCAGGAACGGCCTCAAGCCGGTGGCGCCGTGGGACGAGAAAGGTTTCAAGCTGCCCGGCGGCCCGGTCTATTCGGCGGCCGGTGCCAATCTGTGGCCGCCAGCCATCGCCATCCTGCGCCGCGAGACCCATGGCAATTATCCGGCCGCCGCGGCGATCCTGAAATGCGTCTATGAGGGCCTCCTGGTGCCCTTCGACACGGCGCTCAGGATCGAGCAGCGCTATTTCACCGAGATCATGCAGACCAAGGAAGCGGCGGCGATGATCCGCTCGCTGTTCGTGTCGCTGCAGGAATTGAACAAGGGCGCACGCCGCCCGGCCGGCGTGCCGGACACCAAGTTCAAGAAGATCGGCATCCTCGGCGCCGGTTTCATGGGCGCGGGCATCGCCTATGTCACGGCCAAGGCCGGCATTCCGGTGGTGCTGCTCGACCGGGACATGGAGGCGGCCGCAAAGGGCAAGGCGCATTCCGACGGCCTGATCTCGGATCAGGTCAAGAAGGGCCGTGTCAAGCCCGAGGATAAGGACAAGCTCTTGTCTCTGATCACGCCGACGGCAGACTATGCCGACCTCGCCGGCTGCGATCTCGTCGTTGAAGCCGTGTTCGAGGATTCCGCCGTCAAGAAGAACGCCACCGAACAGGCGGAAGCCGTGCTGAAATCGTCGGCGATCTTCGCCTCGAACACCTCGACCATTCCGATCACCGGCCTCGCCAGGAATTCGGCGCGGCCGAAGAATTTCATCGGCATCCACTTCTTCTCGCCGGTCGACAAGATGATGCTGGTCGAGATCATCCTTGGCAAGAAAACCGGCGACAAGGCCCTGGCCACCGCGATCGACTTCGTGCGGGCCATCAAGAAGACGCCGATCGTCGTCAACGACACGCGCGGCTTCTACGTCAATCGCTGCGTGCTGCGCTACATGTCGGAAGCCTACAAGATGCTGATCGAAGGCGTCCCCGCGCCGATGATCGAGAATGCGGCCAAGGCCGCCGGCATGCCGGTCGGTCCCCTGGCGCTGACCGATGAGACGGCCATCGACCTTGCCCAGAAGATCATGAAGCAGACCATCAGGGATCTCGGCGAAAAGGCCGTCGACCCCAGGCAGATGGCGCTGATCAACACCATGGTCGACGATCACGGCCGTTTCGGCCGCAAGAACGGCAAGGGCTTTTACGACTACCCGGCCAAGCCGGCCAAGAAGAAGCTGTGGCCCGGCCTCAAGGACCTTTATCCGCAGCTCGCGGCCGAGAAGGTCGACTATGAGGAGCTGCAGCAGCGCCTGCTGGTCACCATCGCGCTCGAAGCGGCGCGCGTGATGGAAGAGGGCATCGTCACCGATCCACGCGAGGCCGATGTCGGCTCGATCCTGGCCTTCGGCTTCGCGCCCTACACCGGTGGCGCGCTGTCCTATATCGATGGCATCGGCGCCAAACAATTCGTCAAGATCGCCAAGGCGCTGCAGAAGAAGTATGGCGCCGAGTTCAAGGCGCCCAAGCTGCTCCTCGACATGGCCGAGAAAGGTGAGACCTTCTACGAACGCTTCGACCCCTATGCCAAGGGCGATGTGAAGCAGGCAGCCTGACAGAGCGTCATGTTATGTCTGGGCGCGCATGCCGGCCACGGCGCGAAGCCGTGGCCCCTACATGATGGGCGGTGAAGGCCGGCTGGCCTTTCGCTGCCTGCCGACCGACTATGACCGCAAGGCGCGCCGCTTCCTCGACATTGACGCGGTTGTCGCCGCACTTGGCCGTGCGGTGAACCGCGGCCACCGACCGAGGCAGAACGCATTTTCATGACATCGCACCAGGGACTGCGCGGCCTGGCCAAATCGTCCGGCTGACCAACCCGTTGGCAAGCAGGATTCGATCGACTTTCCCAAACCAGGCGCGGATGATATATTAGGTATCGCTAACATGATGTTGGCGGAGGAGTAATCATCATGCGTATGATGCTGAGAGTTTCCATCCCGGCCGAGGAAGGCAATAAGGCGATCAAGGACGGCAGCATGGGCAAGATCATCGAGCAAACCCTGTCCGATCTCAAGCCGGAGGCTGCCTATTTTACCGCGGACGGTGGTTGGCGGACGGCCTACCTTTTCCTGGAGGTAAAGGACAGTTCGGACATGCCCTATGTCGCCGAGCGGTTCTTCTTCGCCTTCAATGCCACTGTCGAGCTCATCCCGGTGATGAACGTCGACGAGCTCCAGAAAGGCCTGCCGAGGGCGATGGCGGCATTGGCCGGATAGCGGCTTCGGCCATGACACTGTGCCGTCGTTGCGGCACACAGCTTTGTTCGTGATCCGCCGGCCCGCTGGTGGACAACGCAGCCGTTGCGCGTTAGACAGGAAGAGGCATTTTTTCCTGTTTCGAAGGAGAGCACGTCATGCTCTCGCACGACCGAGTCTGGGCTGCCATCGATGCTCTTGCCGAGCGCTATTCGCTTTCGGCTTCGGGTCTGGCAAGGCGCGCGGGACTTGATTCAACCGCCTTCAACAAATCCAAACGCTTGTCCTCGGACGGTCGGCCGCGCTGGCCCTCGACCGAATCGCTGGCCAAGATCATCGAGGCGACGGGCGCTTCGCTGGACGAATTCACCGGGCTGATCGAAGGCCGTGGCGCATCGCCCGCCAGCCGGCGCGCGGTGCCGTTGCTCGGCTTCGCCCAGGCCGGCGCCGGCGGCTTCTTCGACGATGCCGGCTTTCCGGCGGGGCAGGGCTGGGATCTCGTCGAATTGCCGGCGCAATCGACCGAAAGTTCCTATGCGCTGCAGGTGCAGGGCGATTCCATGCTGCCGCTCTACCGCAATGGCGACGTCCTCATCGTCGAGCCGGGTGCGGCCACCCGCAAGGGCGACCGCGTCGTCGTCAAGACCACTTCGGGCGAGGTGATGGCCAAGGTGCTCGAGCGCCAGACAGTCAAGTCGATCGCGCTGGTCTCGCTCAATCCGGAGCATCCGGACCGCGATATCCCCATGCTCGAGGTCGAGTGGGTGGCGCGGATCGTCTGGGCAAGCCAATAGGTGCAACGGGTGCGACTTCCTCATCTTGTCCTGGCGGTTCTGATGATCCCGGCGATGGCGGCGCTGGTCGTTGCCGGCGGACGCACGCTGAAAGGCAGCGAAAGCACTGTTGCGGTGGATCAGATCGATCCCGGCGCCGACACTACCGCTGAGGCAGATAGGGATGCGACGCCCGAGGAACCGTCCACCTCAGCGATTCGTGCACCGGCGCAGCCACCAAATCCGGCGGTGCATTCGCGGGCGATCGACCCGGACGTGGTCGCGCCGCCGGAACTGCCCACCGGCGAACTCGAGCGGGTCGAGCCGCGTGCGCCGTTGAGCAAGCTGGCGCTCGCCGTGCCGCCCAAGCCTAAAATGCCCGACGACTGGAACGGCACGAAGCTGTTCCAGCCGGTAGCTCCGGCCGCCGGCCTGATCGAGGCGAAGGGGTATTCGGTCGCGATTTCCGGCATCGATGTCGTCAGGCAGGACGAGACCTGCACCACCGACGGGAAATCCTGGCCGTGCGGCATCCGCGCGCGCACGGCATTCCGCGCCTTTCTGCGCGGCCGCGCCGTGGTTTGCACGGTGCCGCCGGAAGGCGGACGCGACCGGATCGCGGCGGAATGCCGGATCGGCAAGCAGGATGTCGGTCAATGGCTGGTCGAAAACGGCTGGGCGCGTGCCGCCAAGGGCGGACCCTATGTCGAGGCCGGTGACAAGGCACAAGGCGCGAAGAAAGGCATTTTCGGGTCGGCGCCGAACCTTGCCGGCATCTCGGCGATGCCGGCCGCACCCACCCCAGCGCCTCAGGCGCCGGGCTCGATCCTGGAGGAGGACGGCGGCGTCCTCAAGCCAGCTGACCAGCCAGCGCCTTCTGAATGAGCGAGCGGGTCTCGGCGACGCCGTAGAGGGCGGCGAATGATCCAAAGCGTGGACCACGCTCCTGGCCGATCAGCACCTGGTAGATCATCTGGAAGAAGGCGCCTGAGACACCCGGGCCACCTTCAGGACTTTGCTTGGAATGATCCTGATAGCGTTCGATCTTGCGCGCCACGTTGAGCGAAGCGTTCTGGATCGCTTCGCCGCTGGCGCCCGCCGGCAAGTCGCCAAGTGCCTTTTCGAGAGCCACCAGCGCTTCGCGCTCGACCTCGTCGGCCGGGCGAAAGGTTTTCGTCGGCTTCACGAAATCGTCGAAGTAGCGGATCGCGTAGCCCGTCAGCCGGTCCAGCTCGGGATGGGTCGCCGGAGTCACACCCGCGACGTGACGCGAGATGAAGCCCCACAGCACCTCCTTGTTCTGCGCATTGGAGGCGCTGACAAGGTTGAGCAGCAGCGAGAACGGCACCGGCATGTCGATGGCGGGCGGGTTGCCGTCATGCATATGCCAGACCGGGTTGCCCAGCCGCTCCTTCCACTCCTGGCGGGGATAGGCGGCGAGGAAGGTGTAGTATTCGTCCACGGCCCGCGGGATGACGTCGAAATAGAGTTTCTTGGCCTGCCGCGGCCGCTGGTACATGTAGAGCCCGAGGCTCTCGGTCGGTGCATAGGTCAGCCATTCGTCGATGGTCAGGCCGTTGCCTTTCGACTTCGAGATCTTCTGGCCATTCTCATCGAGGAACAGTTCGTAGACGAAATGCTCCGGCGCCCGCCCGCCCAGTATGTTGCAGATGCGGTCGTAAACCACTGCATTGGTCTGATGGTCCTTGCCGAACATCTCGAAATCGACGCCGAGTGCCGCCCAGCGCATGCCGAAATCCGGCTTCCACTGCAGCTTCACGCGGCCGCCGGTGACCGGCAGCGTGGTTTCGGTGCCATCATCGTTGAAGGTGATGGTGCCGGCCTTGGCGTCGACATGCTTCATGGGAACGTAAAGCACGCGCCCACTCTTTGGCGAGATCGGCAGGAAGGGGCTGTAGGTCGCCTGCCGCTCGGGTCCGAGCGTCGGCAGCATGACCGCCATGATCTGGTCGTAGCGTTCGGCGGCGCGCAACAGCATCGCGTCGAAACGGCCTGACTTGTAGTACTGCGTCGCGCTGGCGAATTCGTAATCGAAGCCGAACGTGTCGAGGAAGCGGCAGAGCATCGCATTATTATGGTCGGCGAAGCTCGCATAGTCGCCGCCGAAGGGGTTGGGCACCGATGACAGCGGCTTGTGCAGATATGGCTCGAGCGCAGCGCGGTCCGGCACGCTGTCGGGTATCTTGCGCATGCCGTCCATGTCGTCGGAAAAGCACAGCAGCTTGGTCGCGACCTTGTCCTGCGTCAGCACGCGGAACGCATGACGCACCATCGAGGTGCGCGCCACTTCGCCGAACGTGCCGATATGCGGCAGGCCCGACGGTCCATAGCCGGTCTCGAACAGGATCGTTTTGGGGAAATCGGCGCCCTTGTAGCGTTCGATAATCTTTTTGGCTTCCTCGAACGGCCATGCCTTGCTCTCGGCCGCGGCCGTCAGCAGTTCGGGATTGAGATCGATGATGTTTGATCCCGCCATGTCACAGTTTTCCAGATTGTATCCCGGCAATAGCCGCAAGTGCATTTTCAACCGGTCTCTAGGCGTGCGTGGCCGGAGCGTCAACGCGTCGGGCGCTTTTTCCTTGCGGCCTCAGGCTCCCCTTCCTACCTTCGGAGCCCGTTCAAGGAGCAAAGAATGCTGTCGCCCACCCCGCACGAAGCCCTGATCTATCTGATGGTCATCACTTCGGCCTCCGACCGGGACATGACCGATGTCGAACTGGCCAGGATCGGTGAGGTTGTTCGCTCGTGGCCGGTGTTCGAGGATTTCAAGCAGGACCGGTTGGTTGCCGTGGCCCAGGCCTGCCAGAAGATGCTGCATGAGAAGGGTGGGCTCGAAGGTGTCCTGACCCAGGTCTCGGAGGCGCTGCCGGAGCGGTTGCGCGACACCGCCTATGCCGCGGCCTTCGAAGTGGCCGCCGTCGATCTGGAGATGCGGCTGGAGGAAGTGCGGGTGCTGCAGTTGATCCGTCGCCAGCTCGATCTCGACACGCTGACCGTGGCGGCCATCGGCCGTGCGGCCAAGGCAAGGCTGCGAACTCTGACCTGACGAGGTTACGGCCGGATCAGAAAAGCTGACCGGACCGGATCAGAAGAAACTGACCGGGAAATAGCGCAGGTAGAATTCGGCAAAGGTGCCTTTCATCGAAATCTCTTGCAAAGCGTAGTCGAGGGCCGCGGCCAGCGCCGGATTGTCCGCTCGCGTGGCGATGGCCATTCCGGTGCCCAGATATTCGGGCGCCAGGTAGGGGCCGCCGGCAAAGCGACAGCAGCCGGCGGCATCGGAGCCGCCGAGCCAGAAGGCGAAGCGCATGCCATCGCCGAAAGCCGCGTCGATCTTGCCGGCCTTGAGGTCGCCATAGAGGGCTTCCGGCTTGTCGAAGGGGACGACCTGGATCGTGCCGAAATAATCGCGCAGCATGCGTTCATGGGCCGAGCCCGATATCACGCCGACTCGCTTGCCGTGCAATTTGTCGAAGAGCGGTTCCGCCAGCGCCTTGTTCTTCGCAGTAATGAAGCGCGCCGGGAACTGCAGGTAGGCGCGCGAGAAGGCGTATGTTTGGCGCGACTGTGACGTCGGGGCAATGCCGGCGATAACAGCTTCACCTTCGCCCCTCTCAAGCGCGCCTTGAAGCTCCGCCCAAGGCAAGGCCTGGATCTGGCATTTGTCGACGATGCCGAGTTCCGCGCAGATGGCGCGCGCCAGGTCGATGTGGAAACCGGACAGCTTCCCCGCGCCGTCGAGGAAATTGAAGGGCGGAAAATCCGTGGTCGTCAGGAACCGCAGCCGCGGCAGCGCCGCAAGGTCGGGCTTCGGAAGCCGCTCCTTGGCATCCCACAACACCGGCACCTGCGGCTCGGCCGCGCCCGCGCCGGAAACCCATGACAATGCGGCGATGAGCGCCGCTGCCAGGACATGGGACCTCCATTGGAACGCCACGATAAAACTCCCCCGCACCCGTGCTCGTGCCGGTTTTGGTACGAAAACGATACAGGCACAATGCTTTTTGATTTCAACGCTTCGATTTCAGGATATGGTTCGGTCGGTTTGCAAACAGCGGTGGCTGCCCTGGTGGGAATACCAGGGTCGAGAACCACAACCGGAAGCGGGCGCTTTGCAATCCGTGGTCGGTGGCGAAGTGCCGGGAAGGCGCGGACCATGGACTTAATGCATGAGGCAACATGGGGTTGATGTTGCGATGAGTCAGTTCGATCGAACGCTGGAATACATAGATCAACTGCAGCACGCCGCAACGGCGGCCGCGGTCTGCGAGAAACTGTTGGGCGTAACGTCGGAGTTCGGTCTGACCGCGCTGATGGCCGGAACCGTTCCGCAGCCGGGCACACCGACGGGCCAGCAGAAGCAGCATGTGCTGCTCTGCGACTGGCCGGTCGAATGGCTCGAGCGCTACGTGACGCGCAACTATGTCGATCACGATCCCGTCGTCAGTCACATGAAACAGCTGCAAGCGCCGTTCCAGTGGCGGGAAGCCGCCCAGGGCATCCGCATCGACAAGAGCAGCGGCGAAGTGATGGGCGACGCCGGCGCCTTCAAGTTGCGCGACGGGCTGGCCTTTCCGTTGATCACGCTCGACGGCGAAATCGTCATGGTGTCGCTGGGGGGCGAGGCCGTGGAACTGTCGGCGGCCGAGTTCGGCCTGGTCTCCCTGGTCTCGACCTATGCCGTCGGCCGCGCCATGCAACTCCACACCATGGCGACCACGACGATCGATCACATCGAGCTGACGCCGCGCGAACGCGAATGCCTGCAATGGGCTGCCGTCGGCAAGTCCGAATGGGAGATTTCCCAAATCCTCGGCATCTCCGAGCACACCTCGGAGAAACATCTTCTTAACGCCAAAAGCAAACTCGGTGCCGTCAACCGGGTCCAGGCAGTCGCCGAGGCGATAAGGCGCGGCTACATTAGCTAGGTCGGCCGTGCAGGCCTAGAACTTCTTGCCTACGTGATCACGCAATTTTCGCATCGAAGCACGGCCGTATCTTCCCCTGAACCACAGGAGACTACGGAATGCTTTTTTGTCTTACGACCAAGGAATTGATGGAACGTCCCGACCTTTGGGAGGCCGTCCATCGGCTGCGCTACCGGATATTCGTCGAGGAGATGGGATGGGAGGACCTTCGGCGCCCCGACGGATTTGAAGTCGACCAGTTCGATCATGACGAGGCGGTGCATCAGATCGTCATCAGGGGCAATGAAGTCGCGGGCTATCAGAGGATGTTGCCGACCACACGGCCGCATTTGTTGACCGAGGTGTTGACCGATCTCTCCGAAGGAACGCCGCCGGCGGGTCCCAACATCTGGGAGTTGACCCGCTATGCGGTGGCTCCGGGTTTTCGCGATGGGCGTCGCGGCGTCTCGACCGTCGGCACGGAATTGATAGCCGGTTTCGTCGAGTGGGGTCTGAAGCGCGGCGTCGACAAGGTGATCATCGAGTTCGAGCCGATGTGGGTGCTGCGCGCATTGCAACTGCACTTCCTGGCGACGCCGCTCGGTTATCAGCGCACCTATGGCAACCAGCAGGTCGTGGCGACGCTGCTCACCTTCAACGAGCACACGCTGGACGTGGTGCGTTCGCGCCGCAATCATCATGCACCCGTCCTGGCCAGGGGATATCCCGACATGTTCGGTCAAAGGAGGGCGTCATGAACGCGCACCCGCAACCCGAACTGCGCAACCACACACTGATCGTCACCGTGTCGTCGAACGACGGCCGGCCGGTGCTCGACCGGAGGGCCTATGAGAGCCTTGCCGGGACGTTCCATGAAGCCGCCGAGAATGACGAGGTGCGGGTTGTCGTGCTGCGCGGCCTGGCCGGCTGCTTCTGCCTTGGTGGTGACTTTTCCGAATTCCTGGATGCCGCCAAGCACCAGAAGCTGATCGCCGCCGTCACCGACATGTTCCGCATGCTGGCGACGTTTCCAAAGCCGATCCTGGCCTGTGTCGACGGCGATGCCGTCGGCGTCGGCTGCACCATCCTGTTCCATTGCGACATGGTGATCGCATCTGAAAAAAGCACCTTCCGGGTGCCGTTCGTCGATTTCGGCCTGGTGCCGGACGCGGCAACCAGCATCCTGGCGCCGCAGAAACTCGGCTATGCCGGTGCTTTCCGCTTCTTCTGTCTCGGCGACACGCTTGTTGCCGAAGACGCCAGAGCGCTCGGCCTCGTTGCCGAGATCGTCGCGGAAGGCAGCGTCGAGGAAGCGGCGCTTGGCCGAGCCAGGCAGCTCGCCAAAAAGCCGGTTGCCGCTTTGCTGCAGACACGCGGCCTGCTCAAGGGGAACACCGCCGCGCTTTGCGAGCGCATCGATGAGGAGATATCGCTGTTCCAGCAGGCGCTGCAGGACGACGCCACGTTGCGACGGTTGCAGCGGATCGCGCGTCTGGCGGCCTGAGTCGAAAAGGCCGAGAGAAAGGACCTGCATCAACCGCGCCGCGCTGCCTTTCTGGCCGCGCGGCGCCAAAAGTGTCAGTCCTGCTTGCCCAGGAATGACGGCCCTTCGCCGATGATCTTCTTATCTTCCTTGCCGATAGCGTCGAGATCGCGCCCCTCGTAGGGCAGCGACAGCAGGATGCGGCGCATCACCGCCAGCCGCGCGCGGCGCTTGTCGTTGGCCCGCACGATCATCCATGGCGCGAACTCCTTGTGGGTGCGCTCGAACATGGTGTCGCGTGCCTTGGTGTAATCGTCCCACTTGGTGATGCCGGCAATGTCGATCGGCGAGAATTTCCAGCTCTTCAGCGGACTGTAGCGGCGATCGTGAAAGCGCTCGAGCTGCGTCTCCCGGCCGATGTTCAGCCAGAATTTGAAGAAATAGATGCCGTCATTGACGATCATGCGCTCGAAATGAGGCGTCTCGTCGAGAAACTTCTCGTGCTGTTCGGGGGTGCAAAAACCCATCACCGGCTCGACGCCGGCACGATTGTACCAGGAGCGGTCGAAGGTGACGAATTCGCCCGCTGTCGGGAAATGGTCGGCGTAGCGCTGGTAGTACCATTGCCCCAGTTCCGTCGGGGTTGGCTTGGTCAGCGCGACGTTGCGCGCCGTGCGTGGGTTAAGATACTGGCGCAGCACGAATATCGTGCCGCCCTTGCCGGCCGCGTCACGACCCTCGAACAGCGCCATCATCCGCTTGCCGGTCGCCTGCAGCCATGCCTGCGCCTTGACGAGCTCTATCTGCAATTTCTCGAGCGTCTCGTCATACTCCTCGCTCTTCATCTTCTTGTCGTAAGGATATCCGCCCGCGGTCAGCTTGTTCTCCTCGACCCAGTCCGGAAGCTCGGGATTCTCGATATCGAACTCCCGTTCCTTGCCGCCGATCCTGATTTTCAGCGGGCCCGAGGTTGGAGTGACCGAATTGTCGTTGGCTTTTTTCATGCAGACGAACCCTTTTAAGTGTCTGGACTCATGCTATTGGGAGCCACTACAGCACCGCGCCTCCGTTTGGACGCGCAAAGGAGGCTGTAGCACTTTTGATTTGCGGTCCAGCGGAAGTTTTCGCCGCCGTCTGACCGGTGGAGGCTGGGCGCGCGAATGACCGAGCTGGGCGCAGAGCAGAAGAGCACGGGGCAAGCTGTGGCCGCTCGGCTGTGGCACAGCCGCTGGCTGCTTGCGGCCGGTGTCGTGGCGGTTCTGATCGCCTTTGGCTTCGCGGGCTTTTCCGCCTACGTGCTGGTGCCGGCGCTGCTCCTGCTGCCGGCCGCGGCAATATTGCCGGTCACCGGCGCCCGCCATTCCGCGGGGAACGCCGCGGCGATCGAGGCGATTGGCTTGCAGCGCCTGTCCGGTGAATATCTGGCGGCCGCCGTGGCCGACCCGCTCATCATCTTCGACCACGCCGCCACCATCGTCCACGCCAACGCCGCCGCCTTTGCCGCCTTTGGCGGCATCGCGCCCGGCATATCGCTGCCGCTGAAATTCCGGGCGCCGGAAATGCAGGCGCTGCTGGACAGTGTGCTGTCGGGCACTGTCGCCTCGGATGTCGTCGACTACACGGAGAAGCTGCCTGTCGAACGGGCCTACCGGGTCAGCGCATCCTCGGTCGGGCATGGCACCGATCTTTATGTGCTGGTTTTCAAGGACCAGAGCGAGGCGCGGCGTATCGACCGCATGCGCGCCGACTTCATCGCCAATGCCAGTCACGAATTGCGCACCCCGCTGGCTTCGATCGCGGGCTTCATCGAAACGCTGCGCGGACCGGCCCGCAACGATCCGGCGGCGCGCGAGCAGTTCCTCCAGATCATGCAGAACCAGACCGGCCGCATGGCCCGCCTGATCGACGACCTCCTGTCTCTGTCGCGATTGGAGATGAAGCCCTATCTCAAGCCGGGAACCGAAGTCGATCTGCGCCAGACCGTCGACAGCGTCATCGATTCGCTCGGCCCGCTCGCCCGCGAAAACAATGTCGCCATCGAGCGCGATTTCGCCAAGGGGCCGCTCGATGTGCCGGGCGATCGCGACGAGCTGTTCCAGGTGTTCGAGAACCTTTTGGAAAATGCCTGCAAATACGGCCAGTCGGGCGGTCGTGTCGTGGTGTCGATCGCGCGCGGCGATGATGGTTCCGAACCCGGCATCGACGTCACCATCAGGGATTTTGGTCCCGGCATCCCCGAGGAGCACATACCGCGCATCACCGAGCGCTTCTATCGTATCGATGTCGAGACCAGCCGGACCCAGAAGGGCACGGGGCTTGGCCTGTCGATCGTCAAGCACATCCTGACACGTCACAACGCCAGGCTGACGATCAGGTCCGAGGTCGGCAAGGGCGCCGCCTTCTCGGTCCATTTGCCGGCGCACTGATACTGCCCTAGTTTTCCACGGGGCCGTTTCTTTTTTCTGTCATCCCGTTAGCGTATCAGCGGGGATTCGAGGAAACGACTCAAAGACAAGATCCCGTGGGAAGGCATTTCATCCATGCAGTCCGTTCACATTGTCAGCGCCTATGACGAGGAACTGAAATATCTTTCGAAGCGCATCGCCGCGATGGGTGGGCACGCCGAGCGCATGGTCGAGCAGGCGGTCGCCGCCCTGGTCAATGCCGATCCGGGGCTGGCCCAGAAGGTCATTCGCGACGACGCCGTCCTGGACGAGGGACAGCGTGAGATCGACGACAAGGCGATCATCATCATCGCCAGGCGTCAGCCGATGGCGACTGACCTGCGCGAGATCGTCGGCGCCATCCGCATTTCGGCCGACCTCGAGCGCGTCGGCGACCTCGGCAAGAACGTCGCCAAGCGGGTGGTTGCCGTTACCGACGGCCGGCAGCCGACCAGCCTGTTTCGCGGCCTGGAGGCTCTGGCCAATTTGGCGCTGACCCAGCTGAAGGAAGTCCTCGACGTCTATGCGTCGCGCTCGGTCGACAAGATCGGCTTCGTGCGCGACCGTGACGACCAGATCGATGCCATGTACACGTCGCTGTTTCGCGAATTGCTGACCTACATGATGGAAGATCCGCGCAACATCACGCCCTGTACGCATCTGCTGTTCTGCGCCAAGAATATCGAGCGGATCGGCGATCACGCCACCAACATCGCCGAGACCATCTATTACATCGTCACCGGCGACCAGATGCCCGCCGACCGGCCGAAAGGCGACAAGACCGACAAGATCGGCCTCCCCGAGGCGCTGCCGGTGAAGTGAACGCACATCCTCTCGAACGCTTGATCATATTGCGGTAGACTATCCCGAGATAAGCTTGCTGGTTCCCCAGGGAAGGCAACGCTTTCGGGAGGCTGCGATGGAATATGTCCGGGAGTTCAAGGCCTCGCCGCCGACATCGGGCATCATCGCCTGCGGCGTCTATACCGCCGGGCGCCGTATCGCCGATATTCCGATCGAGGAAGCCGGCGAATGGGCCAAGAAATCGGGACATGTCGTCTGGATCGGGCTGCTTGAGCCTGACCGCGACCTCCTGCTGCGCGTCAAGGCGCAGTTTCATCTGCATGAACTGGCGATCGAGGATGCCGAGCATCCGCACCAGCGGCCAAAGATCGAGCAATATGGCGATGCGCTGTTCATCGTCGCCCGCACGGCGCAGCTGATCGACGGGCGCGTCACCTTCGGCGAGACACATCTGTTTGTCGGCTCAGGCTATATCGTCAGCGTCAGGCACGGTCCTTCGACATCCTATGCCGCCGTGCGGCAGCACTGGGAAAGCTGCCCGCACTCGCTGGCCAAGGGGGAGGACTTCGTCCTCTATGCCATTCTCGACTTCATCGTCGACAATTACATGCCCGTGCTCGAGCAGATCGAGGACGAGGTCGAGGCGATCGAGGACAAGGTCCTGTTGAAGCCGATGACCGGACCCGATATCGAACGCCTCTACATGCTGCGCCGCGACCTCCTGCGCCTGCGCAACGCGGCATTGCCCTTGGTGGAAGTCTGTCGCCGGCTGACCAGCGCCGACCTGCCGCAGATCCATTCGGCCATGCACCCGCTGTTCCGCGACGTGACGGACCACATCCGTACTGTCCAGGAGAAGATCGACAGTCTGCGCGAGGTGCTGGCCTTTGCCTTCGAAGCCAGTCTTCTGGTCGGTCAAAGCCAGGAAACGGCGATCTCCAAGAAACTCGCCTCATGGGCGGCCATCCTGGCCGTGCCAACCGCATTCGCCGGCATCTACGGCATGAACTTTACCGACATGCCGGAGCTGAAGATGGCATATGGCTATCCGATGGTGCTGGCCACCATCGCGCTTATCTGCTGCTTCCTTTATTGGCGCTTCAGGAAGAACGGCTGGCTGTGAGGAAGTCGGTAGTCAGTAGTCAGTAGTGGTTGGTGGGAGCGCTTGTTTCCTCACTACTCAGTACTCACCGCTTATCTATTCCGCCGCCGCTCCGCCGCCGGCTGGAACGCCACGCGGGCATGGTATTTACAGTAGGGACCAGTTTCAGCGGCTTCGTTGCCGCAGAAATTGAAGTCCTCCGAAAGTGGATCGCCGTTCGGCCATTTGCAGGTGCGCTCGGTCAGTTCGACGAGCTGCAGATGCCGTGAGATCGGCACCACGACGTTCTCGACCGGACGGATGTAGTGCCGCGCCACCGGTTCGGCGTCGAATTGCGTCTGAAGGGCCGTCGCGCCGATCGAAGTCGTGACGTGGCGTGCCGTGCTTGCGGCGCGCGCCACCGATTTCTGGACGGTCGATCCCTGCGTCGCCTTCTTCTGGCGTGCCGGCGTCGCCGTTGCGCGACCGCGACCCGACAGCTTCAGCCGGTGCACCTTGCCGATGACGGCATTGCGGCTGACCCCTCCAAGCTGCGCAGCAATCTGGCTTGCGCTCAGACCCTCCGACCACAGTTTTCTCAAGAGTTCTACCCGCTCGTCAGTCCAGTTCATGACCGCGCTCCTCATAAGCGTGCGGCAATCAGAATCCATTCCCGACCCAGCACCACTGCTAGGGCAGACACCACATATATCTGGTGATTAGGTCCGCCGCACGAAATCTAGTTATTTCTTGACTACAACTACTCTATGCGCTGACTCGGTGACAAGAGTCCCAAGTGCAACACGAATCGGTTTTTTCGGTTTTCCCCAACTTGCCCGGTCGCTCATGAGCCGGCGTTGCGTCGGGGGGCTTGCCGCGCGCCACTACGCGACGTTTTCGTTGACTTCATGGCCGAAAAACACGATAAGCCGCAGAAGGCCGCCGCTTTGGCGGCTTTTTTGATTTTCCGGTACCGGAGACGCATATAATGAGCGGTTCGGCGCTTTACGAGACCTTTGCTCGCGCACCCCTGGCCTTCGACCATGGGGAAGGCACTTGGCTGGTCACCGACAAGGGCGAGCGATATCTCGATTTCGCCGGCGGCATCGCGGTCAATTCGCTTGGCCATGGCCATCCGCACCTGGTCGCGGCCCTCACCGAGCAGGCGGCGAAACTCTGGCACGTCTCCAATCTCTATGAAATCCCGGGGCAGAGCAGGCTTGGCGAGCGGCTGGTCGATGCCACCTTCGCCGACAAGGTGTTCTTCACCAATTCCGGCGCCGAGGCGCTGGAATGCGCGATCAAGACGGCGCGGCGCTACCATTTCGTCAAGGGCAATCCCGAGCGCTTCCGCATCATCACCTTCGAGGGCGCCTTCCATGGCCGCACGCTGGCGACCATCGCGGCAGGCGGCCAGTACAAATATCTCGAAGGCTTCGGACCCAAGGTCGAAGGCTTCGACCAGGTTGGCTTCGACGACATCGATGCCGCCGAGAAGGCGATCACGCCCGAGACCGCCGCGATCCTGATCGAGCCGGTGCAAGGCGAGGGCGGTATCCGCCCGGTACCGACACAGTCGCTCAAGCGGCTGCGGCAGCTCTGCGAACAGCACGGCCTGTTGTTGATATACGACGAGGTCCAATGCGGCATTGGCCGTACCGGCAAGCTGTTCGCGCATGAGTGGTCCGCGGTGACGCCCGACATCATGGCAATCGCCAAGGGCATTGGCGGCGGCTTCCCGATGGGCGCCTGCCTTGCCACCGACGAGGCGGCCGTCGGCATGACCGCTGGCGTGCACGGCACCACATTCGGCGGCAATCCGCTGGCAATGGCGGTCGGCAACGCCGTGCTCGACGTCGTGCTGGAAGACGGCTTCCTGGAGGATGTCCAGCGCAAGGCGCTGCTGATGAAGCAGGGGCTAGCCTCGATAGCCGACGAATTCCCCGAAATTGTCGAGGATATCAGGGGCACCGGGCTGATGCTCGGCCTCAAATGCGCGATGCCCAACGGCAAGGTGAACATGGCGCTGCGCGACCAGCATTTGCTGGCCGTTCCGGCCGGCGACAACGTCATTCGCCTGCTGCCACCGCTCACCGTCACCGACGCCGAGATTCACGAAGCGCTCAACCGCATCCGCGCCGGCGCCAAGGGCCTGTCGGAGGCGATCGCCTCCGCCGCCGCGAAGTAATCCGGAACCATTCCTGATGTCAGTTCGCCATTTCACCGATCTTTCCACCGTTTCCGAAGGCGATCTGCGCTTCATGCTGGATGATGCGGTGACGCGAAAGGCGCGTCTCAAGGCCGGCGAGCGGAGCAAGCCGCTCGAAGGCAAGGTGCTGGCCATGATCTTCGACAAGCCGTCGACGCGCACGCGCGTTTCTTTCGACGTCGGCATGCGCCAGCTCGGCGGCGAGACCATCATGCTGACCGGCACCGAGATGCAGCTCGGCCGCTCCGAGACGATCGCCGACACCGCCAAGGTGCTGTCGCGCTATGTCGATGCGATCATGATCCGCACCACCTCTCATGAGCGGCTGCTGGAGCTGACCGAGAATGCTACCGTTCCGGTGATCAACGGCCTGACCGACGACACCCACCCTTGCCAGCTGATGGCCGACATCATGACTTTCGAGGAGCACCGCGGTCCGGTGGCCGGCAAGACGATTGCCTGGACCGGCGACGGCAACAATGTGCTGCACTCGCTGCTCGAGGCCTCGGCACGGTTCCGATTCAATCTCAACGTCGCCGTGCCCGAAGGCAGCGAACCGGCGCAGAAGCATGTCGACTGGTCCAAGGCGCATGGCGGCAAGCTGCATTTCACCCGCTCGCCCGAGGAAGCCGTCGACCAGGCCGACTGCATCGTCACCGATTGCTGGGTGTCGATGGGACAGGAACACCGTGCTCGCGGGCACAATGTCTTCTCGCCCTATCAGGTCAACGCGGCGCTGATGGCCAAGGCCAAGCCGGATGCATTGTTCATGCACTGCCTGCCGGCCCATCGCGGCGAGGAAGTGACCGACGAGGTCATCGACGGGCCGCATTCGGTGGTCTTCGACGAGGCCGAGAACCGGCTCCATGCCCAGAAGGCAGTGCTTGCCTGGTGCCTCGGTGCTTAGAGTGTCTTGGTGCTTGAAGTGTCTTGGGCGCCCGAAATGCCCAGGCGCCTGAAATGCCCAGGCGCTTGATCTGCGGCGGCGCGATGCCTATCTGCGCCGCATCACGCAAATCAAGCGCGTTTGGACGCATGTGCCCACCAGGGCCGCATGGCCGCGCCCTGGAGCTTTGTCATGTTGGAAAGCCATCAAGTGACTGAACATCACCCCAAACTCGGCGAGTTCGGCTACGCCGGCGACGATCACGTCGTTCCCTTCGAGGTCGGTCCGCTCGACGTGCGCGGCCGCACGGTCCAGCTTGGGCCGATGCTCGACGCCATCCTTGGCCGCCACGATTATCCCGAGCCGGTCGCCCGCCTGCTGGCGGAAGCCTGTGTGCTGACCGTTCTGCTCGGCACCTCGCTCAAATTCGAAGGCAAGTTCATCCTGCAGACCCGCACCGACGGGCCTGTCGACATGCTGGTCGCGGACTTCTCCACGCCCTCGGCACTGCGTGCCTATGCACGCTTCGATGCGGATCGGCTCGAAGCACTGGTCGCGGCAGGCGAGACGTCCCAGCAGACGCTGCTTGGCAGCGGCGTGCTGGCGCTGACCATCGACCAGGGCGCCCATACTCAGCGCTACCAAGGCATCGTCCAACTCGACGGCGAAACGCTGGAAGACGCGGCGCGCACCTATTTCCGTCAGTCGGAACAGATCCCGACCGATATCAGGCTCTCGGTCGCCAAGCTGCTGACGCCCGGGATCGGCGGCGCGCGCGAGCAATGGCGCGCCGGCGGCATCCTGGCGCAGTTCCTGCCGCAATCGCCCGAGCGCATGCGCATTCCGGACCTGCCGGGTGGGGACGGCGATCCGCGCGAGGGAGTCCACGATCCGGCCGATAATTCCTGGCAGGAACTCCTGGCCTTGCTCGGCACCATCGAGCCGACCGAATTGATCGACCCGACCATCGGCGCCGAGCGGCTGCTCTATCGTCTGTTCCATGAGCATGGCGTGCGCGTCTTCGGCGGCGTTCCCGTGGCCGACCAGTGCTCATGCTCCCGCGACAAGATCCGTGGCATCCTCGAAGGCTTCTCAGCGCAGGAGATCAAGGACAGCACCGAGGATGGCGGCATCCATGTCGCCTGCGAATTCTGCTCGACGCAGTACGACTTCGATCCAGCCGAGTTTGCGGCTCAGTAAAGCCTTTCCTTCTCTCCGTTCCGCGGGGAGAAGGTGCCCGAAGGGCGGATGAGGGGCGACGCGACCGTCGGCCCTCAGTTCACCGTGCGCCTTGTCCCCGGCAGATCGAGCGAGAAGGCCGGGATGGCGATGTCGAACGTCTCGCCGCGCTTGTTGCGCATCGTGTAGCGTCCGACCATGATCCCGGAGGGTGTCGAGAGCGGGCAGCCGGACGTGTACTGATAGCTGTCGCCGGGATTGAGTTCCGGCTGGTCGCCGACAACGCCCGGCCCGCGGACCTCCTCGACCCGGCCGGCACCATCGGTGATGTGCCAATAGCGCGACAGAAGCTGCACGAACTCGTCAGACTGGTTGTCGATCGTTATCTGATAGCCCCAGACGTAGCGGTTCTCCTGGGGATCTGAACGATCCTCCAGATAGAACGGCCTGACCTGCACTTCGATGTTGCGCGTCACGGCGCGGTACATGAGCGGCTCCAAAACAATCCGACGACTTTCGACGCTCGCGGTGAGCAGGTCAACGTGCGCGTCTTGTCGCGCCTGGGATTGAAACGCAGGTGCCGGCAAAGAATGTCATTTAAGTGACACACGACAATGGTGGTGTGCGCGAACCGGGCGACTCGGCCCTCTGTCGAACTGTTGAAAACGGCCGCGACGCGGGCCGACTTCCGGAGTGACCAGATCTCGATGGAACTCACTCTCATATCCGCCTCGCTTTCGACCGCACTCATCCTCTCAAACGCTGCCAGCATCCTGCTTGCCGCTTCACAGCTGAAACGGCGCACCACGATTGCCCCGCCGGCGGGCAGATCGCCGGCGGTGTCGATTGTCGTCCCGTCGCGCGGCGTCGAGCCATTCACACATGAGACGCTGGAACGCGCCTTCGCGCTCGACTGGCCACGCTACGAACTGATCTTCTGCGTCGCCCATGCCGACGACCCGGTGGTCAAACTGATAAACAGGGCGATTGCCCGGTTTCCGCAGGTGCCGGCCCGGCTGTTGATCGGCGACGACCGTGTCAGTGCCAATCCAAAGCTCAACAACTGCGTCAAAGGCTGGGAAGCGGCGCGCCACGACTGGGTCATTCTTGCCGATTCCAACGTTCTGATGCCGAGGGACTATGTCGAGCACATGATGGCGGCGTGGCAGCACGGTACCGGCCTTGTCTGCTCGACGCCGATCGGCTCCAGGCCAGATGGTTTCTGGGCCGACGTCGAATGCGCCTTCCTCAACACATTGCAGGCCCGCTGGCAGTATGCCGGCGCGGCGCTCGGCCTCGGCTTCGCGCAGGGCAAGAGCATGCTGTGGAACAAGCCGATGCTGGACGCCAATGGCGGCATACGCGCGCTGGCCGCCGAGATCGCCGAGGACGCCGCCGCGACCAAGCTGGTGAACGGCCTCGGCCTGCGTGTCAACCTCGTTGCCGCCCCCTTCGAGCAGCCGCTCGGCCAGCGCACGTTTGGCGAGATCTGGTCGCGCCAGGCCCGCTGGGCGCGCCTGCGCCGCGTCACTTTCCCGCTGTTCTTCGCGCCCGAGATCCTGACTGGTGCGGCGGTCCCGCTGGTTCTTGCGCTGATTGCCGCGGCGAGCGCCGGCATTAGTCTCTGGGCGACCGCGATTGCCGTGCTGGCGGCGTTCTATCTTCCGGAATGCGCTCTGGCCCTGGCCAAGGGTTGGCACGTCTCGACGCGCATGATCGCGGCGACGGTCGCGCGGGACGTCATGCTCCCGGCCATCTGGGCGCGCGGCTGGCTCGGCGGCGCCGTCGACTGGCGCGGCAACGCCATGACCATCCGCACCAAGACGGCGGAACTGGAGGAGACGCCATCGAGCGCTTGATCGCTGCTGACGACGCTGCCTGGACGAAACCTATTTGGCGGCCTTCAAGGCTTGCGCGATATCTTCCAGCAGATCGTCCGTATCCTCCAGGCCGACCGACAGCCTGAGCGTACCGGGCCCGATGCCGAGTTCGGCGCGGGCCTCATCGCTGAGGTTCTTGTGGGTGGTCGTCGCCGGATGGGTGATCAGGCTCTTGGCATCGCCCAGATTGTTCGAGATCAGCACGATGTCGAGGGCGTTCTGCAGGGCGAAGGCCGCCGGCTTGCCGCCCTTGACGTCGAGGCAGATCAGCGTCGAGCCACCCGACATCTGCTTCTTGACGATATCGGCCTGCGGGTGGTCGGCGCGGCCGGGATAGATGACGCGGGCGATCTGCGGCTGCCCGGCCAGGAAGTCGGCGATCCTGCCGGCGCTCTCGGTCTGCTGGCGCACGCGCAGCGGCAAGGTTTCCAGGCCCTTCAGCAGCGTCCAGGCGTTGAACGGCGACAGGCTGGGACCGGTGTGGCGGAAATAGTCGTGCAGGTTCTCGTCAATCCACTTCTTGTCCGACAGGATGACGCCGCCCAGGCAGCGGCCCTGGCCGTCAATGTGCTTCGTGGCCGAGTAGACGACGATGTGCGCACCAAGCTGCAACGGCTTCTGTTGCAGCGGCGTGGCAAAGACATTGTCGACGACCAGCCGCGCGCCGATCGAATTGGCAAGCGAGGCGACGGCGGCGATGTCGACGACCTCGAGCGTCGGGTTGGTCGGGCTTTCCAGGAAGAACAGCTTGGTGTTCGGCCTGACCGCCTTTTCCCAATTGGCGATCTCGGTGCCGTCGACCAAGGTCGCCTCGATGCCATAGCGCGGCGCCAGCGTCTCGACCACCCAGCGGCAGGAGCCGAACAGCGCGCGCGCGGCCACGATGTGGTCGCCGGCCTTGACGCTGCACAGAAGGGCAGCCGTCACCGCCGCCATGCCCGACGCCGTGGCGCGCGCGTCTTCGGCGCCTTCAAGCGCGCACATGCGCTTTTCGAACATGTCGACGGTCGGGTTGGCGTAGCGCGAATAGATGAAACCAGGCTCTTCGCCCTTGAAGCGGGCCTCGGCGGCCTGCGCCGTCTGATAGACATAGCCCTGGGTCAGGTACATCGCCTCGGAGGTTTCGCCGAAGCCGGAACGCAGGGTTCCGCCATGCACGAGTGCCGTCTGAGGTTTCCAGTTGCGCTTCTTGGTGCTCATCGCTTTGTTCCAGACACAAAAAAACCGGCCGCGAAAGTCGCAACCGGTCCATACGGCCTTGCGGCCCGACGGTCCTTTAGCGACTTGTTTAACGTGGCTGCAAGCCGACCGGCCAAATCACCACGGGATAACGACCCTTTAGACCCGCGCCACGCTTGCGTCAATTGCCGGCTTCATTAAGACGTTTGTACCAAGGCAGGTTCCGCAGAAGTGCCCCGCGGTTTTGCGGCAAGAACCTGCAACAAACAAGAACCTGCAAACGAAAGAGACCAGTCTTGGGGCGGAGCCAGACTTTGCGGCAGACAGGCATTCTTCCCGATCAGGACATATCGGCGCTGTTCCGGTCCGGCGCGCTGAAGTCGCCGCGCGCGCTTGATGCCGACCAGATCCAGCCGGCGAGCCTTGATCTCAGATTGGGCGAAAAGGCCTGGCGGGTTCGCGCCTCGTTCCTGCCCGGTCCCAACCACAAGGTGTCGGAAAAGCTCGATCGGCTGCAACTGCACGAGATCAGTCTGACCGAAGGCGCGGTCCTCGAAACCGGCTGCGTCTATATTGTGCCGCTGCTCGAAAGTCTGGCCCTGCCGGCTGACATTTCGGCCTCGGCCAATCCGAAGAGCTCGACCGGGCGGCTCGACATCTTCACCCGCGTCATGACCGATCGGGGCCATGAGTTCGATAAGATCGCCGCCGGCTACAACGGTCCGCTCTATCTCGAGGTCAGCCCGCGCACCTTTCCGATCATCGCGCGCACGGGTTCGCGCCTGTCTCAAATCCGCTTTCGCACCGGCAACGCGCTGCTCTCGGAAGCCGAGTTGCATGAACTGCATCGTGCCGAGATGCTGGTCGCCACGGAGCCACCGAACATTTCCGGCGGCGGCATCGCGCTGTCGATCGACCTCAATGGCGACAAGGATGGGCTGGTCGGCTATCGCGGCAAGCACCACACCGGCCTCGTCGATGTCGACAAGCGCGCCGCGCAGGATGTCCTCGACTTCTGGGAGCCGATCCACAAGAGCCGCGCCGGCGAACTGGTGCTCGATCCCGACGAGTTCTACATCCTCGTCAGCCAGGAGGCGGTGCATGTGCCGCCGCTCTACGCCGCCGAGATGACGCCGTTCGATCCGCTGGTCGGCGAGTTTCGCGTCCACTATGCCGGCTTTTTCGATCCGGGTTTCGGCCATTCGGCGGCCGGCGGCACCGGCAGCCGGGCGGTGCTCGAAGTGCGCAGCCACGAAGTGCCGTTCATCCTCGACCACGGCCAGATCGTCGGCCGGCTGGTCTACGAGCATATGCTGAAGCGACCGCAGGCGCTCTACGGCACCGATCTCGGCTCGAACTACCAGGCGCAGGGCCTGAAGCTGTCGAAGCATTTCCGCGCCGTGCGCTAAAGTCGAAGCTGCCGACCTCGCTCTTGTGGGAGAGATGCCCGGCAGGGACGAAGGCGTGACTGAAACCTATTGCTAGAGCGGTTCATCGCTTGATAGAATCGGAAGGGATTCCCGCTCGGTTGGATTTGTGATTCAAGATGCTGGCTGGAT